>JAOZKN010000034.1:0-23772 GCA_029935315.1 Desulfocapsa sp.
CTAAGAGCGCAGATATGTGCGTCTTGAAAAACGTTCATTTTTCGTAGCGCCTTGCCCTATAGTTGCTCGTTCTCAGGCAATTTCAGTCGATACCGGCTGGGATTGCCTTTTTTTGTGGATCTGTGCTCAAAAGTTGTTGACATTTATCTGTGAAAAAGGTTTAAAGAAGGATTCTTTTGAACACGTTTACAAATAATTGAAGTAGTACATAAATAAGAGGACGTACCAAATGTATGCAATTGTAAGAACAGGTGGAAAACAGTATCAGGTAAGTAATGGTGACCGGCTGCGCGTGGAAAAGCTGGAAGGTGCTGTTGGTGACACTGTTGAATTAACTGATGTATTGATGGTGGCAGATGGTGAAAACATTCAAGTTGGACGCCCTGTTGTCGAAAATGCAAAGGTTATTGCTAAAATAGCTGAGCAGGGTAAGGCGAAGAAAGTTATCATCTTCAAAAAGAAACGTCGTAAAGGGTATCGCTTAAGAAAAGGACATCGTCAGATGTTTACTGCTCTTCAAATTCAGGAAATCAGCGCCTGATTCTTACCAATAAAAATATTTACATTCCACCAGTGTCTTTTCGGGCATCAGGTGACAGGGAGTTAGAAAATGGCACATAAAAAAGCGGGCGGTAGCTCTAGGAATGGTCGCGACAGTAAAGGACAGAGACGTGGTGTTAAACGGTATGGTGGAGAGGCGGTGAGTGCTGGTTCTATCATTGTACGCCAGGTGGGTACCAAGATTCATCCCGGTACCAACGTTGGTTGTGGAAGAGATTACACTCTTTTTGCCAAAGTTGACGGTGTGGTTACCTTTGAAGACTTTGGACAGAAGAAAAAAAGGGTAAGTGTTTATCCGGCAGCCTGATAAGGGCTGTAGCTTTTTGTTTATTTTCTTTCGATGACCCTTTGCAGGGCATTGTTAAAGAGATATCAGCTCGACCTTGGCAAATTCTTTGCGGGTCGAGCTTTTTTTTTGCTCAATGCAATGTAAATCAGTGAACTAGTGTCTGTCCATTAATGAGTATTTTTGCTCTAAATCGAGGCGTGAGGAAAATTTTACCACAGGCATATAGTTGATATTCCGAGGATAAAAATTCCACAGCAACGAAGAGTTAGAGGGGAAAGGCCATTTATGGCCAGGCACGAACTAACCAGGATAGAAATATGGCTTTTGTAGATCAGGCAAGATTTAATGTGAGAGCTGGCGACGGCGGGAATGGCTGCGTCAGTTTTCGTCGGGAAAAGTATGTCCCACGTGGCGGCCCTGACGGGGGTGATGGTGGGCGTGGTGGCAATGTAATCATTGAATGTTCTTCCCGTCTTCAATCCCTTATTGACTTTCGCTTCAAATCTCATTTTAAGGCTGAACGCGGTGTGCATGGAAAGGGGAAAGATATGCACGGACGTAAGGGGAAAGATTGCCTTATGGTGGTTCCTGTTGGCTCTGTTCTCAAGGACAGTGACACAGGTGAGATCATAGGTGATCTGTGTGAAGAGGGTGATCGCATAGTAATTGCAAAAGGTGGAAAAGGTGGACTTGGTAACTGTCATTTTGCTTCAGGAACAAACAGAACACCACGGATTGCCACCAAGGGGTCTGATGGTGAGGTAAAATGGGTTATAATTGAGCTGAAGCTCATTGCTGATATTGGCCTGGTTGGTTTGCCTAATGCGGGTAAATCCACGCTGCTTTCCCAGTTGTCTGCAGCGAATCCAAAAGTTGCTGGATATCCATTTACAACTCTTGAACCGCAGCTTGGGGTGTTGCACCTGAAGCATATGGATTCATGTATTATCGCTGATATCCCAGGTCTTATTGAAGGAGCCCATGAGGGTGTCGGCTTAGGCTTTCGCTTTCTTCGTCATATTGAAAGAACCCGTATTCTGCTTCATATTCTAGATGCTGCCAGTGAGGACGCTCTTGATGATTTTACTGTGGTTGAAAAGGAACTCGCTGCCTATAATAAAGATCTTATCAAGAGGACGACCCTTGTCATTCTGAATAAAGCCGATATTGCTGATGAGGAACAGCTTATTTTGCTTCAACAGAGCTTGCAGGAAAAGGGACTGGATTCTTTTGTCATTTCCGGCTTAACAGGTGAAGGAATTGAGGAACTTAAAGAAAAAATTGCAGATATGCTTGACGATTTAAATATACATTCCGCTGAGTAATCTGTTATGGCAATAGGGAAAAAAACATCGCAGCAACGGATCAGTCACGAGGAAGGGCTTTTTCTGCGACAGACCTATTTTGATAAAGCAAAACGTATTGTTGTCAAGGTAGGATCTGCTGTGCTCACCGATGAGCATGGAGTTGATGATGATGTTATTGCAAATATTGCACGGGAACTGAGTTTTTTAAAAAACAGTGGCCGTGAAGTCATTCTTGTGAGTTCCGGTGCCGTTGCCGCCGGAAAACGAAAAATTACCATTCCCGATAATGTTGAGATAGGACTTATAGAAAAACAGGCTCTTGCAGCCATAGGGCAGCCAAGTCTTATGCAGTCTTATGTGGAAGCCTTCGCCAAATTTGATCAATCGGTTGCTCAGGTATTACTTACCCACTCCGACCTGCAGAGCAGGGACCGCTATCTTCGGGTGCGTAATACAATCCTTGCTCTCCTTCGCTTTAATACCATCCCCATACTGAATGAAAATGACACGGTGGCAGTAGAAGAGCTCCGCTTTGGTGATAATGACACCCTGGCAGCACTTATTGCAAATCTTATTGAGGCGGATATGTTTATCTGCCTGACAGATGTCGTCGGGCTGTACACTGCTAATCCTTTGACGGATTCCAGTGCACGACCAGTTTATACGGTGAGCTCTGTTACCAGAGAAGTCGAAGCCATGGCAGGAAACGTGAAAAGCAGCCTTGGAACAGGGGGCATGCAGTCAAAGATACGAGCAGCAAAAATTGTTTCCAATGGTGGAGGATCTTCTTTTATCGGGCCCGGGCGTGAGGATTCCATTCTCCAGCATCTTTTTGGTGGAGAAATGATAGGGACATTTTTTCTGCCAGCCAAAGACAAGATAAAACCAAGAAAACAATGGATAGCCCATGTGTTACATCCCCAGGGCTTTCTGGTGCTTGATCAGGGTGCATGCAGAGCCATCCGGGAAAGGGGCTGTAGTCTGCTGCCCTCTGGAATAAAAGAAGTTCGGGGGGACTTCGGTATCGGAGACGCTGTTCATTGTGTGGATAATAAGGGGCAGGTTGTCGCTGCAGGCCTGACCAATTATACATCAGCTAACCTGAACACAATAAAGCAGCACCATTCACATGATATTGAAGCATTGCTGGGAATGAAGGATTCAGATGAAGTAATTCATCGTGACAACCTTGTACTCTTGTAATCAAAGCTTAAAAGAAGGAAGAAAATGAGTGATCTGACTGAAGTTATTCAGGATATGTCTAAGAGGGCAAAAAAAGCTGCCCGCAGTCTGGTAAGTTTATCCACCGTTGCCAAAAACGATGCATTATTGCATATGGCAGAAACCATAGCGAAAAAACGTGATTTTATTCAGTCAGAGAATCAAAAAGATCTGGAAGCTGGCCGGAAAAAGGGACTTTCTTCAGCCATGCTTGATCGTTTAGCATTGTCTGATGCTGTTATTGAATCCATGATGAAAGGCTTACGGGAAATTGCTGCTTTACCTGACCCCGTTGGAAAAATTGAAAATATGGTCAAACGGCCTAACGGGCTGATGGTTGGTCGTATGCGTATTCCCCTGGGTGTTATAGGCATGATCTATGAGTCCAGGCCTAATGTTACCGTTGATGCTGCAGCGCTCTGCCTCAAAGCCGGCAATGCAATTGTTTTACGAGGAGGTTCTGAAGCTATCCACTCAAATCTCGCACTTGCTTCTGTGCTGCAGGAGGCTTTGCAAAGCCAGGGGGTAGCTGCAGATGCCGTGCAGGTAGTGCCGGTTACTGATCGTGAAGCTGTCAATATATTGCTTGCCCAGGAAGAATATCTTGATCTTATCATTCCCCGTGGGGGAGAGGGGCTGATTCGTTTTGTTTCAGAGACATCAAGAATTCCAGTACTCAAACATTATAAAGGGGTGTGTCACATCTATGTTGACAGTTATGCGGATTTTGCTAAGGCAACGCCCATAATCGTAAACTCCAAGGCCCAAAGACCAGGAGTTTGCAATGCTCTTGAAGGGGTTCTGATACATAAAGAGATCGCCGAAGAATATCTCCCCTTACTTGCCAGGGCACTTGCCGAGGAAAAAGTTACCCTGCTGGGTTGCAAGGCATCCGTGCAAATTGTCCCGGAGATTACTCCCGCAATGGATAGCGACTGGGGAACTGAATTTCTTGATCTTCGAATGTGCGTTAAAATTGTAGAAAATATGGAAGGAGCCTTTGCTTACATAGACAAATATGGCTCTCAGCACACAGAAAATATAATTACTGAAAACTACAGTAATGCACAGCGTTTTATTGCTGAAGTTGATGCCTCAGCGGTGATGGTGAATGCCTCAACCAGATTTAATGACGGCGGAGAGCTCGGGCTTGGTGCTGAAATCGGCATTTCAACGACTAAACTTCACGCCTACGGCCCAATGGGACTTGAAGAACTCACCACCAAAAAGTTTATTGTATACGGGCAGGGGCAGGTCAGAGCTTGATCCGAAAAGTTGGCATCCTGGGCGGTACTTTTGATCCCGTTCATAATGGACATCTGGCTTTAGTAAAAGCAGCCGGGGATATTTGCAATCTTGATGAAATTCTTCTGCTTCCCGCTGCTCTTCCTCCTCATAAGCAAGGCATAGAAATCAGCGAGTTTTCACAACGGGCTGCAATGCTGACGATTGCTGTGAAGGAGCTTAAGGGAGTCATGGTGTCAACGATTGAACAATTACTTCCTGTTCCGTCATTTACCATTGATACCCTGCAATACCTGAAACTGCATTCGCCAACAGCTGTACAATTTTACTTTATCTGCGGGGCTGATACCTTTCTCGATATTCTTTCCTGGAAAAGTTGGAATATGATTTTAGAGGAATGTAATTTTATCGTGTTTCCCCGTACGGGAATGTCCAATGAAAAACTTAAAGGTTTTATTGGAAAGTTAGGCTTTCTTAAAGAGAAGGCTAACAGCTGGAAGCATCCGCAAAGTGGTAAATGGGTTTATCACGCCGAACTCGTTCCAGACGACGTTTCTTCTTCTGAAGTGAGAAAACGTCTTCGTAAGGGGAAGTCTGTAGATGCTCTGATTCCACGGGAAGTTGTTCATTATATAAGGACACATTCATTGTATATATAATGCTTGCCCTAGTTTTTGTCAGGCGTTAAAGAAGGAAAAGGTTGACTTGCTCCTGTATTGTAATGCTATAGTATGCGAGTTTTGAGCTGCGACACTATCGTCTGTTTGTTTTTTAATTATCTTGAGTGAAACAAATACCTATGAGTTCTGCTAAATCACAAGCCACCCCAAAAAGCATAAAGCTTCTTATCGTTGATGATTCCTGGATTTTGCGCCGAGTATTACGGGGAACACTTTCGCAAAGAGATGATATCGAAATCGTAGGGGAGGCCACAAACGGAATTGAAGCCCTTGATCTGGTTTTAAAACTGTCTCCCGATGTGATCCTGCTGGACGTAGAAATGCCTACAATGGATGGAATGATAACGCTGCAGCACCTTATGATTCAAACCCCAACACCTGTTATTATGCTCTCGGGACTCAGTAAGAGTGGAACTCCGAGATGTTTTGATGCCTTAAAATATGGTGCTGTTGACTTCGTCTCCAAGGATAGTTTTTTTAAAGGTATTGACGGAACAGCACATACCAAGCTTGTGATAGATAAGATTCTCGCTGCCGCAGCGATGTCTGTGTCTTCCATAGATATAATGCAGGAAAATTCGGGGCCCAAGCTTGGTAAAAAACATGAAAAAGTTGTGTTTTGTGAAGAATGCGGAACCAGCAACACCACCATTGTCAGCCCCTCCGGGGCATATACAATCCAGTGTCGAAAGTGTGGAGATGATATCTCTTCAGTTGAAGATAAACGCTACATGCGTATGGATTATCTGACGGTCATTGGCACAGGTGCCAGTGGATATGGTAATTTGCTTAAAATTATACCTGATTTTCCACCTGACATGGCAGGAGCAATCTTTGTTATGATTCAGGATACTGTGGCACATGTTAAATCTTTTGGCAAATATCTTGATTCGATGTGTGATTTTCAGGTGGCATTTGGAGAAAATGGAACCACTGTTGAAAGTGGATTCTGTTATCTTTTTTCAGCACAGCAGGATGTTACTTTGTCTCCTTATTCCGGACAGTACAGTTTGCAGATTGATATGGACGACTCTGTTCCTGAACCTGGAGCAGTAGATAAACTAATGGGGTCGGTTGCTTCAGTCCTGGGGGAACGGGTCTCTGGTGTGTTGTTATCCGGAGAAGGTTCGGATGGCAGCCTGGGAATGCAGGCCATAATGGAAAATAATGGGAATTGTATGGTGTTAAATCCCGAATTTTGTCTGCTGAAAAACATGGTCAGTCGTCCATTAATTGATCTTGATTTAGCACCAGATTTGGACGAGTCTTCCATAGCCTTGCAGATTAAAACAAATCACTTCCACAACAAGGAAAATGTGATCACAGCTTAGGGCATGTAAAGAAATAACATGGCCAATTTGCATCTTGTATTCGTGTCATCTTTAAATGTTGTTCAATCGGAAAGTCCTCAACGTAGCCAGCTACGCCTGCGGCTTTCCTTAATCACAACATTTAAATACAACACAAACCCAAGCGAAATTTCAGCCATGTTATTTCCTTACAAGCCCTTAGCGTATCCTTTTTGCGGATCGTTTTATCCGGAAGGCTCTGCGACCCTGCTACTATGTGATGTGTTGTTAAGGGGTCTTTTTCAGTACCTGCATAATAGATCGGGGGATGTTATCCTCGAGTTCCACTGCACTGTAGCCAAAACCCTGTTTGTCATACAGGAAATCTCCTGCTATTCCATGAAGATATACTCCTGCTGCTGCTGCTGCTTCACAACTGAGGCCTTGACAGATGAGTCCGGCAATGATCCCCGTGAGTACATCTCCCATGCCGCCGGTGGCCATGCCCGGGTTGCCACTGGTGTTAATGTAGGTGAGACCTGAGGATGAGGTAATTATGGTGCCTGCCCCTTTTAACACCATTACACAGTCGTTTCTTTCCTGCGAGTATAATGCACAGGCTTTTTGTGCTATCTGCACCCGGTTATCCTGAATATCTTCAATACTGGTTCCCATAAGGCGTGCCATTTCACCAGGGTGGGGAGTAAAAATTCTTGGACCTGCTGCAACGGGAAGAAAATCTCTGTGTCTGGCAAGAATGTTCAGGGCATCGGCATCAAGAACCATTGGTTGGCTAACATTTTTATACAGCTGTAGAACAAGATCCACGGTGGATTGTTCGGTGCCAATGCCAGGTCCAAGAATAATTGTCTTCTTTCCCTCAAGCATTTTTTGGATAAAGGTAAGGTCATTGAGAGTTAGAAATTTGGTGGAGGCTGGGAGGGGAATAGTCATTGCCTCAAGAACAAGATTCTCATAAATAACATTCAACTCCTTTGGGGCAAACAGGCTTACCAGTCCAGTGCCAGTGCGTAATGCCCCTTTGACCGCGAGTGCAGCAGCGCCTGTCTTGCCACTTGATCCAGCCAGAACAGCCAGATGTCCATGACTGCCCTTGTGTACATTGTCCACACGATTGAGTGATTGAATCAGTTTTGAAACAGTCTTTCTGTCAAGAAGCTCCGTCGTTATCTTCGCGCGTTCAAGGGCTTCAGGAGGAATTCCGATGTCAAGGACCTCGATTTTTCCAGAGTACTCAGGGCCGTGATGTAATACATGTCCCGGTTTTGCACAGCCATATGCAGCAGTATAGTTCGCTCGCAGAGAAGTCCCCAGAATCTTACCATTGTCAGAATCCATACCAGATGGAATATCCACAGCAACAACAGGTATACCGCGAACGGCTTCTGAGGAATTTATAAATGTTATGGTCTTGGCAAAATGGCCTGCAACTGGTTTTGAAAGTCCGGTGCCAAAAATTGCATCTACAAGGGCATAGCAAGGTATTCCACGGCTGGCAAACTGTTTGTAGAGGACGGGGAGGGTTTGTACGCGGGCCTCAGAATCGATTATATGATAGGGCAATCGCAGCTTGCGGACAATTTTCATATTGGCGGCGGCATCACCTTTGAGACTGTCCGGGTCGATCAGGAAGAAGAATATAGGTTTACAACCGTTTTGATGGAGGTGTCTTCCGATAACCAGACCATCCCCACCATTATTGCCAGGGCCAATAAAAATAAGGGCAAAGGAATTGCTGGCAGGACCCAACTCCTTTTTCATCATGCGTACCGTGGCCACACCGGCATTCTCCATAAGGACTATTCCTGGAATGTGAAAATCATTGATGGCGCTTTGATCTAATTTGCGCATTTCTCTGGCATCAGGAAGTTTCATGGTGAGTACCGTTAGAAAACAATATCAGGAGAGCGTACGTAAAAAATTGATGATAGTATCAGAGAGAACCTGTGCATCGATGCTTGGATGTTTTATGATTCCCAGATAGTAACGGCCAAGGGAAAAGACGATGATATTGTTTCCGGATGATCGCTCAATGCTGCAAAACATATAACGCCTGTCAGCCAGGTCTTCAGCAAGAGAGTCGCAGTACTTTCCAGTCGTTACGATAGCAGAAGAGATTGCTACTGCGTCCTCGTAATTTTCACTGACCACGTATCCGTCATCACGTACCAGGATGTAACTGGCCACTCCTTCAATATCGGCAAGTTTAGAAAAATCTTTTGTTGTGGCCATGTTATTTTTTTACTCCTGAATATAATTGGAGATTTTCCATGAAAAGTTTAGCAGCGTCCTCGTCATCTATTTCAATTTCAAGGGACGATATAAGTGCAGGCAATGCCTCCTTGGAGGGCGATTCCTTACTCCATGCCTCCACAGCATCCAGAAAAACAAGCTCTGCCACAGGGCCAATATGCGTGGCAAGCTCCTCCTGAATGGTAATCAAAGGCGGACCCAGTTCTGACCCCGGGCCCATTAAACTTTCAATGTCGAATTTTTCTGTAACAGGAGGACTGACCTGTTCTGTTCTCTCAGGTTCCTCAGTTTTGATGTTTAAAGCCATCTGTACAGTCATCTTTATCATACTGTAGCTAAGCGATGGCTGATAGAGGAGAAAAATCCAGTCATTATCTTCAATCATTATCCCGTAAAGGACAAGGTCTTTGAATGTTACACGGATACCTTCTGTGTCATGAAAATGAATAATCATCATTGACACAATTTTGCTGAGTTTGATGCTTACATTTTGCAATGCTATATCATCTGCAATACCAGTAGCCTGGTTAGAGTATATTCCTCTGTCGGGAGAATAGAGAAATCCTCCTTGTATTTCAGGCAGGCTTTCGATTATATCGGTTAGTTTTGCTTCATACTCCATGAGATCTCCAGAGTGCTGTTTGGTGATGCATTATTTTTTAGGAAATATTCCTTAATAGTGTATCTTGCGGATTTTTCCATGTCAAGGTAAAACATATATGGAATCAGGAGGTTGCCTTTCTATTTGTGGCATCTTCACCTGAAGCATACAAGGGAGAGTTATATGGACATAATTGTTTTTCAGGAGCACAACTCCGGTGAGTTAAAAGTAGAAGGCGTGCGACGTTATGGAGAAGGGCTGAAGATTATAAAAACTATAAGTATTGATACATTTTTGCCAGATTTTATAGAGGAGCCCGAAGACTTTATTGAAGATGACTTTTCAGCCGATCTTGTACTTAATTTTCTTAAACATCCTGATTTGGTGGAGTATTTAATTCGCTTGTGTGAACAAAAGAAAATCCCCGTTGTCTCACCTGGTAAAAAGGGAAGTGGTTTTACCCCGTTTACCTGTTGTGGCCTGGGCAAGAGTAATGCCCTTGGTGCATATGGTGAAAAGTTTGGCTTGCCTGAGTACAAAGTGCGAGTTGAGGCTGATAAAATTGCTGCAATCGAGGTTGTGCGGGGAGCGCCTTGTGGTGCAACCTGGGATGCTTTGCAGGAGTATCTTGGGTGTACTGTGGAGGATGTGTTGACCAGGCTGCCACGCCAGGTTCAATATTTTTGTTCGGCGGATCCCAGTGGATTTGACCCGGTCAGTGGCAAAAGTCCGGTGCATTATGCAGGGTATGTGCATATAGCAGCTTTGAAAAAGGCTATAGCCTCAGCATCCTGAGTCGTTTGAATTTCTCTAGGTGTTCTTCTCTGCCAGCTCTTCAATAAGGGTTTTGCAGAATGGGCATGGTTTAAAGCCGGATCTCTCAGCAAGTGTGATGTCCTGGAACTCTATGGTACACGCTTTACAGTAGTACGAATCACAGCCTTGCAGATGGAAAATGTGACTGTTTACATTGCCGTGCACTGTACCTTCCGTTAAATAGTTTGGCCGCTCTTGTTTGAGAGTTATTTTTTCGGGAACTGTTGGCCGGGGAGCGAATTCAGTAAGGTCTGCCGGTGGAGAGGGCTGTTTTTTAGTGCCTGGAAATATTTTTTTGAATGTCTTTATAAATGGGCTGGATATCTTTAACAGCAGTTTCGAAATTTTTGTTTTGATGGTATCGGGAATGACAGAAAGCTCCCTTGAGGATTGGCGGATAAAATAGAGTGCAATAAGAAAAAAGATAATGTTGGGGAGCCACATGGCGATAACAATCGGCATCTGGGTGTCATCGGCCAGTGATTTTCCAAGGGTGAAGAGAATATAGTAGAAAATAAAGAAACCAAGTCCCAACGGTATTCCTACAGCTTTTCTGCCGGGTCCTGCCAGCAGGCCGAGGGGCATGCCAAGGAGGCTGAGAATAAAACAGCCAACGGGCAGAGTCAGTCTTTTATGGTAATGGATCAATCGTTTTTTTCCATATTTAGTGTCACGCCCAAGGAGGGTTGCAGATTCCTGTAGTTGGGCCATGGTCATGGATCCGGAAGACATTTCAGTAACATCTTCACCATCAAAAACAGTGGGTGTCTGCAGGGGCATGTTGATGGTATAAGAGTCAAAACTGATAATTTGCGAACGTTTTCCATCGGGCCTGTGCAAACTGCCATTTTTCAAAACAATATGGACCAGCATTTGATCAATATAGGCAGTCATGCTGCCTGATTGGGCCATGGTGATGATAGGATTAACCTGCCCCCTCATGTCCGAAACCCATACGTTTTCCCAATCGCCGCTTTTTTTGTCGATGGAATCAACATAGACGACAAGGTCACCCAGAGCCTCGGTGAATTGTTGTTCTTTGATCCCTTTATCAATTTTTTCTTTTGCCACCTGAAACATGAGCTGTTTCATGGCTACTTCAGCTTTAGGGATGAGACTGACGGAAAAATAGCCGGTAATAAGTGCAATGAAAAAAGAGATAAGCAGTACAGGAGGAACCATCTGGTAAAGACTGATTCCACTGGCTTTAAATGCAAGAATCTCGGCATCAGCCGAAAGCCGGGTAAAGGAAATAATGACCCCCATCATTGCAGCCATAGGAATTGAGTAAAGAAAAATATTTGGGAAAAGATAACAGAAAAGTCTCAGGAAATCGGAAAAATTGATTTCAAGTTCAAGGACTATATTGAGAAAAGGAATAAGTTTTATCAGAAAAAAGACACAGTTCATTATCACAAAACTGGCAAAAAAAGGTGCCAGCATCTCTGTGGCGAGATAACTGTAGAGAAGTCTTGGTATGCGGGTAATTTTGGTCATTCCTTTTGGCACAATCCGGGTTCAGGCTTTTACAGAGATAACTGATTTTTTTTGTTTACGGTGGCAGAGTGTACAGAAAAATTGAACAGGTCACAAGAAAGAAAGAGATACAAGAGGACAAAGCTTGTGGAAAAGCGAAAGATGGAGTAATTTTTTTCCCGAAATTAAGCATTAACTTAAAAGGAAAACATATGCATTTATTTGAAACAGAAGACGGGGATATCTGGGTGTGTGTCACTTGTGGCCGCGAACGGGAAGAGGAAATCAGAGCAAAGAACTGGGAGTATATCTTTGATAGAGACGATCCCGTGTTGCGGTGTAAGCTTTGTGGCGGACCCGATTTTGAGGTAGAAGATTAGGAGCCGTTCTCGTAAAGTGAATACGGCTCCTTTGCCTCAGAATTTTGCGTCAACCAGTGGATTGGCAATGGTGACATCAATCCAGTGCTGATCCCACCACTCTTTCGGGGTGACAAAAATACCATTAACCAGCATGGAAAAATGCAGGTGGTCTCCACCCGCCATACCACTTGTGCCGGTGTTGCCAAGTATGTCGCCCTTATTTATCATATCTCCAGGTGAAACATTACTCTGGCTGAGATGTGAGTAGAGGCTGAAAACGCCTTGCCCATGATCAAGCATGACCATGTTTCCATAAATTCCAAGATAATCACTGAAGATAACCTTTCCGGTACCGGCGGCCTTGATTCCAGCATGCCTGGTTGATGCGATATCCATCCCCAGGTGAACCTGCTTGTCGATGGCTTTTCCCTGGTAATAATAGGTGCGATGGTCGGCAAATCCGGCCTTTCCGCTGCCTGCCATACGCAGGAATCGTCCTGACCAGAGCTGTTTGCTTCCGGGATTCATGCAAAGGTCATGAATTTTTTTATTGTTCATATGGCGTATTTCTGAATTGGCGTAGAGATATTTTTGAACCATATCACCCTCCATTTCAGGATAAAGCGATTCAAATTCAGGGATTTTCTTTGAAAGAAAGCCGTCACCCACGTATATTTTGTCACGTTTCTGTTTGGGGTCTTTGACAATGGGGGCGAATGGCTTTTTTGTTCTGTTACCGGCAGCATCTTCGGCTATAATTACTGCACCATCCAGAGATCTGGCATCATAGGGCATAGCAATATAGGCTATATATTTCCCCTCAGACTCTTCGATAAGAGGAAATCCGGGGTGAAAGTTGCCGTTCATCTGTACGCCATTCTTTGTACTGTTATCGACTGAATAGATAACAATGCCTGACCCTCCCGGTTTGATATAGCGCTCACTGTGCAGGATGCCAATTTTGGGAGGCTTCGTGTCGACAATGATATTTTGTGACAATTCAGCGATATTTCCCTTCATCAGGCGACGCATGGAGTAATCAACTGCCCTGATGCTCAGGAGAGCATTGCCTTCTTGTAAGCCAAGAGCCTTTGCGTTTATTTCCAGGTTGATCGTCTCTTTGAAATGACCGTCAGCCACACCCTGTTTCTTTTGCGGGTATTCTTTGGCAAAGACTTGTTTTTCGCTGTTGCCCTGGACAAGAACAATGCTAATTGAGCGCAGTCCGCTCTTTGCGTCGTTTACATTGAATGAAATGTTTGTCTTCTTTCCAATCCACGAGGGAAGGATTGTTGCTTCAATCTGTGGTTTGACACCTTCAAAATAGTTTATATAAATATAGCCTCCTCCTGCTGCGAGGATAAGGCATAGAATAAGGATAAATGAGAAGGGTGAACGCTTCTTTTTCCTGCGTGAAAGTCGTGCCATGTTAGTGATCTCTATTTGGAGTAGTAATTATAAATTTTCCCAACTGATCTCATATTTTTCGAGATGCAGTTTTTTACTTGGGATAATGGTCAGTCGTTTTCCTGTGTCACGTTCAAGCTCATTTGTGACCTGTTCTTCATCTTTCAAGAGCATGTCGGCAACATGGGGGTGTACAGTGACAGTGACGTTATAGCCATTGTAACGTTTAGAGTGGCGTGCTATTTTACGAAAAATTTCATAACAGATTGTACGCCTGGATTTTAACACACCTTCCCCTGCACAGTAATGGCAGGGTTCACACATCATCTGGTTCAGGTTTTCACAGTTTCGTTTTCTGGTCATTTGTACCAGGCCAAACTCTGAAAGCTTTAGTATGTTAATTCTGCTTTTATCTTTTTTAACGGCTTCTTTAAAGGAATTAAAGAGTTCTTCACGATGCAGCTCATCTTCCATATCGATAAAGTCGATGATAATAATACCGCCAATGTTGCGAAGTCTGAGCTGGTAGGCAATCTCTTTTGCTGCTTCCATGTTGGTCTTGAAAATAGTATCTTCAAGATCACTTTTTCCGACAAATCGACCGGTGTTGACATCAATAACAGAAAGGGCCTCTGTTGTTTCAATGATGATATAACCACCTGAGCGGAGCCATACTTTCTTGTCGAGGGCTCTGTTGATTTCAATATCGATTCCGTATGCTTCAAAAAGTGGTGCATCTCCCTTATAGAAGGAAACTCTGTCCTGGAGTTTGGGAGCAAAAGTCTGTACAAACCGAAGCAGTTTTTCGTAGGTCTCCCTGTCATCAAGAATCAGGTTGCGAACCTCATCGGTGAGGAGATCACGCACGGAACGGAATGTTATATCAAGATCTTCATAGATCATAACCGGCGTTTCTGATGTGCGTTCAGCAATGTCCAGGATTTCGTCCCAGAGCAGCATTAAAAACTCCATATCTGCTTCCAGCTCTTCGGCGCTGGCATGTTCTGCCACGGTTCGAACGATAAACCCGGTTCCGGCAGGGCGTAAATCTTCTATGCGTTTTTTTAGCTTCAGCCGGCCTTCTTCACTTTCAATTTTACGCGAAATCCCAATGTGATCGGTGAGAGGCATAAAAACAAGGTTCCTGCAAGGCAGGGTGATATGGCAGGTGAGTCGTGCCCCTTTGGTACCAATGGGGTCTTTTCCAACCTGGACTGTGATATTCTGACCTTCCCGAAGGAGCTCTTCAATGGATCTTCCGGGGGAACGTTGGATGTCGACATCGGGCATGGAAGATGTGAATTCAAGCTTACCACAGGGCGTCTCTCTGTTCATTAACCTGTCGTCAAGTTCTGCGTCAGGGATAAACACATCGTCAACGTAAAGGAAGCCCGTTCGTTCAAGGCCTATATCAATAAAAGCTGCCTGCATTCCAGGTAATACCCTGACAACGCGGCCCCGGTAAATATTACCAACAAGTCCTTTTTCGGTGGGACGCTGTAAGTTGAATTGAGCCAGTTGGCCGTTTTCCACGAGGGCAATACGTATCTCGTAGCTTGTTGAGTTTATAAGTATTTTACTGCTCATAGAATATCTTTTATAAAGTGGGAAAAGAAGGATATATGAAGTAGGGTTATATCGTATTAATAAGCTTTTTAATCTACTGTATTTTGCTTAAAAAATCTTCCACTAATTAAGCTTTTGCCGGAATAGGATAAAAATGACAGGGATATCTGTTATTGTTCCAACATACAACAGAGAAAAACTGCTGCGTCGTGCACTTGACTCCGTTGCAGGGCAGAGTTTCTGCTGTGATGAAATTATTGTGATCGATGATGGCTCTAGCGATGACACTGGTGCAGTGGTCTCGGATTTCAAGGCGCATTGTTCTGTTTCTGTGCGGTATTTGTTTCAGGAAAATAAGGGGCCTGCTGCCGCCAGAAATCTTGGCATCAGAGAATCAAAACACACTGTTCTTGCCTTCCTTGATTCTGATGATCACTGGCAGAAAAAGAAGCTGGAAATTCAGTATGCAGGTTTTGTGAAAATGCCAGACAGTATGATTTCGCACACCAATGAACGTTGGCTGCGAAGGGGACAGCATCTCAATCAGAAAAAGAAGCATCAGCCAGGAAATGGTGATATATTCAGGCACTGTTTACAGCTTTGTGCTGTTGGCATGTCCACTGTGATGGTGAGAAAAGAACTGTTTGAGCAAGTTGGTTTTTTTAATGAGGAATATCGTTGCTGTGAAGATTATGATATGTGGATACGAACCAGTTGCCGCTATCCTTTTTTACTGATTGATCATCCCCTCACCGTAAAAGAAGGCGGACGTGATGATCAGGTCTCGTATCAGTATCGGATAGGGATGGATAAACTGCGTATTACTGCAATCCTTGAACTTGTTCAGCGGCAGTGTTTAACTTCTGAACAACTGCAGATGGCGTATGAGGAGTTACGGAAAAAGTGCCTTGTCTATGGAAAGGGATGCCTGAAACACGGGAAAAACGAAGAGGGTGAAAAATATCTTGATCTTGCAGGGTGGGCTGAAATAAAGGTGAACAGGTGAGCAAAACAAGCAGTTGGGCAGATCCCTCTTTATATGTAAAACATATACATGTTGAAGAATCATGTCTGGATCTTGAGTATACCAGACAGATCCTTGACCGTGCAGATCTCCCCTATACCGTGATAGCAGACAGAAGTGAACCCCAGGGGATTGAAGGTGAATATCCGGACAATTTAAGCCAGGGAAAGCACCATCTGTTGCTTTGTAAAAACCGGGGACATTTTTTTAAACCCTGTCCAGGGACCAGGGAATACCAATGTTGCGATTATCAGGTGTTAAACATCGGTATGAACTGTCCCATGGATTGTGTGTACTGTATTCTCCAGGCATACCTCAATAAACCCTGGCTGACGTTCTTTGTGAACAGCGACAACCTGCTGCTGGAAATGGAGTCGGCTTTCAGGGAAGAACCGGATCGTTTTTTTCGCATAGGCACCGGTGAGTTCACCGATTCTCTGGCACTTGACAGATTCACAGCTCTTAGCACAAAACTGGTTCAGTTTATGGCTTCGCAGAAAAAAGCAGTACTGGAGCTGAAAACTAAAAGTGCAGTGATTGGAAATCTTGAAGGTCTTGCCCATAACGGCCGCACCATTCTTGCCTGGTCGCTAAATTCTCTGCCAGTGATGCAAAAAGAGGAAATTCGTACGGCAACACTGGATGAACGTCTTCAGGCTGCCAAACAATGCGCTGCCTGGGGGTATAAACTAGCCTTTCATTTTGATCCGATCATTGATCATCCCGGGTGGGAACAGGGCTACGAAGAAACCATCAGGAGGTTATTTGAAGAAGTACCTGCAGATCAGATTGTGTGGATCTCCATGGGAGCTCTTCGTTACCTTCCATCGTTGAAGGTTATCGGAAACAACAGGTTTCCAGGGTCCAATATCTTTTATCAGGAATTCATTGATGGGCTGGACAATAAGAAACGCTATTTCAGGCCACGACGAGTCGAATTGTATAAGCATATTTATGGATTGTTAAAACAATACGCTTCTTCCCGAACGGTTATCTATTTCTGTATGGAAAGTGATGAGATCTGGCGGGAGGTGATGGGGTATATTCCTGACGAGAAGGGTGGTATTCCAAAAATGCTTGACAGAAGCGTGCAGTAGTTGCATGCACACTGCATTCAAGAATTAAAACAGAATTTGCTTTTTAGAGACACTTATCTATGGTATTAAAAGTAATTCTAAATCGATAAAATATATATCATCAGCGGAGAAAAAAATGATTAATAAAGTGATTTTAGTTGGTAATCTGGGGCAGGATCCTGAGCTTAAATATACCCAGTCAGGGATAGCTGTGGCGACACTCAGTGTGGCAACCAATCGCTCCTGGAAAGATCGTGAGGATAACTGGCAGGATGAGACCGAGTGGCATCGGGTTATTGTCTGGGCGCAAGCAGCAGAACGGGCCAGCAATTCGTTTTCAAAGGGAAATAAGGTGTATGTTGAAGGACGTTTACAGACTCGTAAATGGCAGGATCAGAATGGTAATGATCGTTACACCACTGAGATTGTTTCTAATGTGCTAAAGAACCTTACACCTAAAGAAGGTGAGGGGGGGGGCGGCGGCTTTGCAGGTGAACCACCACTTCCAGATGAATTTTCCATGGGCTCAAACGATGCCGGTGGTAGTGGTACCGGTGATGATGTTCCGTTTTAGGCATTACCTCTAATGGAGATGTAGTTTACAGGCCTGTGTTCCACGTTGATCGTGGAATACAGGCTTTTTGTTTGCTCACTTTTTATTCGTGTTTTTTGGGGACGGGATCTTCTGGTCGATATCTGCCCCCAGAGTTCAGTGGCCAACAATAACGATAGTCCCTGGCACTGTGTGCCAAATTATTATGCATTTTACACCGGTTCTGATATCGTCAAACAAGAACATATTTATCAACACAGACACAGGTAAGAAATATGCATGCGTCAAAACTTGCAAGTATCCAGCTAGTAGCATGGAAGATACTGGAGACATATCATATCGATCCCGTAGCTGTTTTTAAGGAAGTTCAGCTCAACCCAGCCCTTATGTTTAAGCCGGGGGCCAGGCATTCCCTGGATAAAATTGTGCATCTCTGGGCTGAACTGGGGAAGAAAATAGAAGACCCTTGTTTTGGACTTATTGCAGCTGAATGTTGGCACCCTTCGAATTTTGGCATCCTGGGCTATGCAATGCTGGTGAGTACCAGCCTGCGAACTGCACTTGAACGGCTTATACGCTTTCATCGTCTTATTGAAGATATTGATTTTGGTGAACTCTGTGAAGATAAAGTAGCAGGTACTCTGGCTTTTACTATCAGCAATGTGAGTGGGACATCCTTTTTACAGGGAAGAGAGGATGCTGCACTGGCATGGTTGATGAGTATACTGCGTATGAATTTTCAGGATACACTTTCGCCTGTGTCGATGCACTTTACCCATCCGGAACCTGTCTGTTCCGGAAAATATTTTGAGTTTTTCAAGTCTCCTGTCAATTTCAACGCTTCCACCGCGAGTATGGTCTTATCACTGGAAGATGCAGATAAAATTCTGCCAAGTGCAAATGATGAACTGGCAGCATTTGATGATCATTTAATGACGGATTATATTGCAACGCTCGATGAAAAAGATATGCTGACACAAGTGAGGAAGGCCATCGTTGAACATCTTCCCTCCGGCGATGCTACCGTCGAGATTATAGCGTCTGAACTGTTTTACAGTTCAAGGAATTTTCAACGTGCATTGCAGCAGGAAGGAACAACATTTACGGCTTTGCTCAATGAGTGCCGTATGTCGCTGGCAAAACAATATGTCAGGAATAAAAAGTTTGATATGACGGATCTGGCCTTTCTGTTGGGCTTTTCAGAATTGAGTACTTTCTCCAGATCTTTCAAGAGGTGGACTGGGAAATCGCCGAGTCAGTATCGGAAGGTTTCTTAGTTCTGGACAAGGATGTTTCACCTTGATAAGGTGAAAAAAATGTTGTAGTTCAAGTAATTGTTGAAGAAATGACGATTCAAGTCGTAGAATTAATATAACAATAAAGGGTTTCAGTATGAAAATTATAGTGACTATTCTGTTTTTGATGTTTCCTGTTATTGCCACCGCTCAAAACCAGGCAATGAACGGAGGTGATATGGGGCAGATGATGCAACTGATTCAAGAAATGCAGCAATGTATGGCAAAGGTTGATCAGGCAGAACTTGAGGCACTGGAAAAACAATCTGAAGAGATGGGGGCGGAATTAGAGGCATTGTGTAATAATGGGAAACGAAAAAAAGCACAGAAAAAAGCCGTAGCCTATGGCAAAAAACTAATGAAAAACCCTGCGCTGGTACAGATGAAAAAGTGTGGGGAGCTTACAAAAGGATTCTTACCAGAAGATGCTGCACCTTCTTTTGATGATGATTTTGATTTTTCTGACCGACATGTATGCGATGAATAAAATTTTATTTCCTTAGGTCAGTATCCTGGTCTTACCGGTTTATGAAAAGAAGGAAGGAGTAGTTTTACAGCAGGTCAAAGTTTTATTTGGCAGAGTCACTTTTGTGGCTCTGCCTTTTTTTTGTCCATTTCTTGTAGTATTGCACTGTTGGTCTCCAAGAAGGCAATTATTCCAGTTGCTGTATCTAAAAACCCTTAATTTTCAATTTGCTGTGTTACTGTTGTGATAATAGATATTATCATTTATAGTGATTGTCTAATATGTTCTTACAACCTGTCTTGTGGTTCCGGTTATTGTAATCAATGATCTGGATCATGCTGTGCCACCAGTAAATTATAAAGAGTATCTTAAACTGAAAAATATAGCCTGTGTTGGTGGCTCATGGCTTGCTCCTGCTGATGCCATGGCAAAGAGTGACTGGCAGAAAATAACAAAACTTGCCCAGATGGCTGTTGCCTGATGGCGAAGGTTGAACCATGATAACAAACAAAAAAACAGCAAATGGCTTTGCATATATAGAAATAGAAAATAAAAGTGCAAGTGCTCGAATTGCACTGCAGGGAGGCCACCTTTTTCATTATCAGCAACAGGGGGAAAAGCCCCTGCTCTGGCTCAGCCAGAAAAGCCATTTTGAAAGCGGGAAGGCTATCAGGGGGGGGATCCCCATCTGCTGGCCCTGGTTTGGAAAAAATCTCACTCATAAGGACTTACCCCAGCACGGATTTGCGAGAATTTCTCCTTTTGAGCTACTTGAAAGCAATGAACCTGATGAACATACTTCTGTTGTTGTTTTGCAATTGCAGAGCTCTGAGAAAACGCTGTTACTCTGGCCTTTTCAATTTCAACTGTTTTTGCGTATCACGGTAGGCTCAACATTGAAAGTGGCACTCACCACCAGAAATTGTGACAGCCAATCGTTTACAGTCAGCTCTGCTCTCCACACTTATTTTGCAGTATCGGATATCAGTAGGGTCTCTGTGCAGGGACTGAATAAGGTCAGGTACTGGGATGCGCTGACAGACCAGATCAAAAGACAGCAGGGTGACGTTCTGATCGGTGAAGAAGTCGATCGTGTCTATCAGAAGACAACAGAGTCCCTTCTGCTTCGTGATGCCGTGAGGGAAGTGCATATCCGCCCTGAGGGGTCGTCTTCAGCAGTGATCTGGAATCCCTGGAAAGAGAAGACAAGGCGAATGGCAGATATGCAGGAGGATGCCTATAAAACGATGCTCTGCATCGAAACTGCAAATGCCCTTGAAGATGCACGAAATGTCCTTGCCGGAGAAGAACATAGTTTGCAGGTTACTCTGGCTTGAAATCATCTTTAAATAGTACCACCAGCCACAGTAAAATGACAATTACAGCAGAAAGATCTGGGATGTGAAACCATTTCTTGTGGAATTAAAATGGCAGAGACTTCCTGAAGATGGCGTACTTTTTACTCCAAGGAAAAGAGGATAAAACAATGAGTAGTAGTAAAGAAGCATGTGATTTTGCAATTTTTGGAGTGCTCGGTGACCTGTCCACGCGTAAGCTGATTCCATCGCTCTATCAGCTGGATAAGGCGGGATTGCTGGCTGCTGACACCCGTATCGTCGGGGTTGCCCGTCATGAACTCAGCCAGGAAGATTTTGTTGCTAAAATGCAAGAGAGTCTCGATACCTTTGTTAAAGGTGAACTTGACAGGGAAGTGGTGGAACGACTGCTTTCCCGACTCCATTATGTACTGATTAATCTCGATGTCCCTGAAGAGTACAGGCGATTGGGAGAAATCGCCGATCAGAAGCAGCGGGTACTGGTAAACTATTTTTCTGTGGCGCCGTACCTTTTTGACGATATCTGCAAAGGTCTGGCCCATGCCGGAATTGTAACGCCAGAGACACGAGTGGTGCTGGAAAAACCCATTGGCCGTGATCTGGCATCATCTCAGGAAATTAATGACACCGTAGCCAAGGTTTTTACCGAAGAACAGGTGTACCGCATTGATCATTATCTTGGTAAAGAGACAGTCATGAACCTTCTGGCTTTGCGATTTGCCAACTCCATTTTTACAACCAACTGGGATCATAACACCATTGATCATGTGCAGATAACCGTAGCCGAAGAGGTCGGGATTGAAGGGCGATTTGGCTATTTTGACGGGTCTGGGCAGTTGCGGGATATGGTGCAGAATCACCTGATGCAGATTCTGACCCTGGTGGCCATGGAACCACCGGTGAATATGGATGGAGATTCCATCCGTAATGAAAAACTAAAGGTGCTTAAGGCATTACGCCCCATAACTGCTGAAACTGTTGATGAGAAAACTGTGCGCGGGCAATATTCCGCCGGTTTTATCAGGGGCAAATCAGTCCCCGGTTATCTTGAAGAAGAGGGAGGAAACCCAAAATCCAGCACCGAGAGTTTTGTTGCCCTTCGTGTTGATATCGACAACTGGCGATGGGCCGATGTACCCTTTTATTTACGCACCGGCAAACGGTTAACCGCCAAACGCTCTGAGGTCGTCATCTATTTTAAACGACTTCCCCATAATATTTTTAAAGACAGTTACAAAAAACTTCCCAGGAATAAACTCGTTATTCGTCTGCAGCCCGACGAGGGCGTTGAGATTGAGATGATGAATAAGGTTCCTGGAATTGGTAAAGGAATCAAACTGCAGAAGACTCTTCTTGACCTTAGCTTCTCAGATGCCTTCGATGGCGAACGAGTGGCAGATGCATACGAACGACTTATCCTTGAAACAATGATTGGCAATCAGTCTCTTTTTATACGCAGGGATGAGGTAGAGCGATCCTGGCAATGGATTGACACTATCCAGGACGCCTGGGAACAATCAAACGAGCCGCCCAGGAAATATCCTGCCGGAGCCTGGGGGCCCGTTGCGTCAGTTGCCTTGCTGGCACGTGATGGCAGGGAGTGGGAGGAGTAACGTCGCAAGTAGGCGATCGTAGGCGAGACACTTAAGGTTAAACGTTAACTCTTAGGGGGCTGGCAATAGTAAAAGAATATAAAAAAAATGAAAACACTCCCGGAAAATAAAACAAAACTGGTATGTACCATCGGTCCGGCTTCAGATTCCCCGGAAATGCTCGAAAACATGATAGAAGCAGGGTTGAATGTAGCCCGGCTCAATTTTTCCCATGGTGATTTTGCAGGCCATGGTGAAGTGATCCGCAAAATCAGAGCAGCCTCTCAGAAAACCGGTTGAAGAATTGAATATTATCACCCTCCATCTGGGGAATGGTGCCAGTGCCGCTGCCATCAGGTGTGGTGAGTGCATTGATATTTCCATGGGAATGACACCCTTTGAAGGGCTTGTTATGGGTACCCGCAGTGGTGACCTTGATCCGGCCATATTGGTGAGAATTCTGCTATTGTCCGGCGTATGAGCTGCCATGGTATGGAGCGACTTGGCATCAAAATTGATCCCGATAAAAACAGTGTACGCCAGAAGGAAATTCTGGAAGTCCAGGCCACTGACAGCGAGGTTAGTCTCCTGGTGATTCCCACCGATGAAGAGCATGAAATTGCCAGCCAGACCCTGGATGTGATACGTAATTTATAACTGTTCAATAATTTTTTCTACCGAGTAAATTATGAAACCTTATTCTGTTGCAAACGGACATCGTTATCCTGCAGGTGCAACTCCTGGAACCGACGGTACTAACTTCTGTATTTTTTCCCGGCATGCAACTGCAGTGCAACTCTTGCTCTACGTCAAACCGGATTCTCCCACCCCTTTTCAAGTGGTTGATCTTGACCCCGTTGCAAACAGGAATTTTTTTTTCTGGCATGTCTTTCTTGAAGGAATGACAGGGGAGGAAAACATTTCCTACACCTGGAAAGTTGACGGGCCCGATAACGGTGATCCCGGAAATCGATTTGACCCAGCTGTTGAATTACTGGATCCGTGGGCAAAGGGTGTTAGCGATGTCCTGTGGAAGAGAAAATTTAATCGGGATCAGGCTCAGGAGAAGGGGGCGAATTCCATGCGGGCAATGGTTCTGCCAGTCAACAGTTATGACTGGGAAGGGGATGTACCCCTTGAGCAAAAGTGCGAAAAGGAGATTATTTATGAACTCCATGTGGGTGGCTTTACCAGACATCCTTCAGCAGATGTTGCCCATCCCGGAACGTTTTCCGGAATTATGGAAAAGGTTCCGTATCTGCAGGATCTTGGCGTGACTGCCGTTGAACTCTTGCCGGTTATGGCCTTCGACGAACAGGATCTTCCCGATAATGC
>JAOZKN010000034.1:23872-25216 GCA_029935315.1 Desulfocapsa sp.
TGATGAACCGTGGTTTTTATCATCTTGAAGACCATGATCCCACCCTCTATAAAAATTATAGTGGTTGCGGGAATACAGTGAACTGCAATCATCCGCTGGTTGCCCGTTTTATTACCCAGTCTCTGGAGTACTGGGTGAGGGAATTTCATGTGGATGGTTTCAGGTTTGATCTGGCTTCTATTCTTGCTCGTGGTGAAGATGGCGCCCCCATGTATCATGCACCGGTTATCTGGAATATAGAGTTCTCTGATACCCTGGCCCACACCCGTCTTATTGCGGAGGCCTGGGATGCCGGAGGTCTGTATCAGGTTGGCGGCTTCCCTGGTTTTCGCTGGGCAGAATGGAATGGGCGGTATCGTGATCTTGTACGTCAGTTTGTAAAGGGCGATCCGGGCCTGGTTCCCGAGATGGCCACCAGGCTCACCGGATCCAGTGATCTCTATCAAAGCTCAGGGCGTCTTCCCGTCAATTCCATCAATTTTATTACCTGTCATGATGGTTTTACCCTCTATGATATGGTCTGTTACAATGAAAAGCATAATCAGGCCAACGGAGAGGGAAACAGAGACGGAGATAATCATAATCACAGCAGGAATTACGGAGCAGAAGGCCCAAGCGAAGATCCGGGAATCAATGCACTCAGATTAAAACAGGTCAAAAACTATATGGCCATACTCCTGCTCAGTCAGGGGGTGCCAATGATTCTTGCTGGAGACGAGGTGCTGCGCAGTCAGCAGGGCAATAACAACTGCTACTGTCAGGACAATTTGCTAAGTTGGTTTGACTGGAATCTGCTGGAAAAAAATAAAGAGATGTTCTGTTTTACAAAGGGCATGATCCACCTGCGAAAGCGACATCCATGCCTTATGCAGCGCCAGTTTCTTACCGGTACAATAAATGACGATGACAAACTGCAGGACATTGTCTGGCATGGTCAGCAGTTGCATAAGCCACAGTGGACAGACACATCGTCCAGAGTTCTTGCCTGCACAGTGAGCGGGGTTGCATTGGATGAAGAGGATCTTCATCTTATATTTAATATGTCAGGAGATGGGCTGTCCATGAAGTTGCCGGAGATAGAGGGGCGTAAATGGTATTTGGCAGTAGACACAGCTAATGCCATAACTCTGGACGTTATTGAACCTGTGCAGCAACAGCTTGTAAAAGGAAATACTATTCAGGTCTCTTCCAACAGTGTTGTTGTTTGTGAGAGTCGATGAATTGTATTCCCACAGCCTGTGCTGTTGCCCCTGGTTATTCACATTGTCAGAGGAATAAGGATGAATAAAAGTAATGAATAGCGTTGGGAACCGGATGCTGCAGGGAAGGATACTTTGTTTGTGT
>JAOZKN010000114.1 GCA_029935315.1 Desulfocapsa sp.
GGATTCTACCGGCCAGGCTTTCTGAGCTTTTACGAATCAATTCCTGAGAAGCGGAGCCCAATAGAAGAAAGCGACCAGGCCTTCGTTCTGCGTCTACTTCTGCCCGTAGGATTGGGAAAAGTTCAGGCCCTACTTGTACTTCGTCTATGCAGATCAGCTTATTCCTGTGGGTATGAAAGAAAAGCTCAGGGTCTGTGAGTTTACGCAGATCGGAGGGGCGTTGAAGGTCGAGAAATAGAGTGTCTTCTCGCGCAGATACAATATGCTTTGCCAAAGTGGATTTTCCACATTGGCGCGGTCCCAGTATGGCGGTAACAGGGAAAGAATCAAGGGATTGAACAAGTTCTCCTTCCAGCTGTCTGGGGATGTATCTTTGTAAATTGTAACTCATGGTTTCAGTTTACAAAGATAGTGTCTGCTTGTCAATGCACAAAGAGATGGGGAATTGAGGTTCACGACTGACCAGTATTCCTATCCAAAAGTAGTGTAAAATAGAAGTCCTGTTTGATCCTGGACACAGTTGAGTAGGTCCGTTACACCAGACGGTGGGTCGAGTCCCTGCATCGCCACCAAATTTCCCGAACCCTCGTAATCTTCATTGGTTGCCGATTTGTTCGGGGCTGGTAACAGGTGACTATATGTATCTACAGTCATTTGAATAGAGTGATGCCCCATCGTTTCTTTTATAAAATTAAGATTCACCCCTTTTGAAATAAGGATAGAAGCAAAGGTGTGGCGGGTGTAATGAAATTTACGATGATCCAGACCAGCTTTTGTCAAAATACGTTTCCATATGTTGCGCACACTATTGAAATGGGATTTCTTGAATATAACAAATTGGAATTTACACAAAAAATTTGACAATCCTCACAGTAATGATAGCATATTATGCAGCCATGCTCTTTTATCAACCTCTTATACAGCCCCGGAGACTTAACATCATAACATTAACCGGTGATGCTTGTTATCTGTGACCCGTTTATTCTTTTTTTCAAGGAGATGACGTGAAAAACAAGGCGAATCTTGTCCTTATTACCATGACACTTTTTTCAGCTCTGCTTGCTGTCTGTCTGGTCTATATATATGTCAACACCAAGATCTCAAATGCCCACCAGGAAATCGAGCAGAAATACGCAACGCTTGCCGGTGAACATGAATTTTGTGATGTGGTAGTCTGTGCTGCGGATATTTCTGCAGGTACTGTCATCGGCAAAGATGATTTGATGGTTTTAAAAATCAACAAACAAACCATTTGTGATGCCAATAATATCTCCGATCCTGGCCAGATAATTAACCAAAAGGCACAATACAAAATGTATAAAGGGGAATGGATAGTCCCTGAAAGACTTTATAATGTCTCAACAGTCAGTTTGGTTATGGGCAAAGATAAAAGGGCATTTCGCCTCTGGCTCGACCAGACCAGCGGTCTTATTGGCCTGATCGAGCCGGGATCTATGGTTGATGTCTTAGCTGTGCTGCCTGGCGAATTGAGACAGCAGAAAGTTAGCAAGATCGTTTTACAGAATATACGTGTCCTGGGAGTCGCCAACAGGCTGAGACAAGCCCCGCCTACTCCCGAAAATATGCCGGATGACAGCCGCAAACAAAAAGAAAAGCAAAGCAAGACTCCTAAGGCGACAACAGTTACATTGGAAGTAACTCCTGAACAGGCACTGGACCTGGTCCTCGTCATGGAAACTGGAAAGATTCATCTTGCATTGCGCGATGGTACTAACCAGAAGATTGTGGAATCCCTCCCTGTTCTGACCCTAGAGACCCTGCTTCAGAAAGCTGAAGAGGCTTCAATTGAATCATCCGGCACAGGAAACATTGCCCAAGAAAAGACTGCTAACATGATACATGGCGAAAGTGCCAATAACGAGGTTAAAAATAAATGAAACACATTAAAATATCTTCATTTTTTTATTTTACGCTGCCCTTGTCTGTGTTTTACTCAATATTCCAGCATAGGTTGCCAGTCTGTGGATAACATCCAGGTTATTATTTGCCATCCGCCTTTTTCAGGCCAGGAGAATCCCTGATGCCACAAATCAATACTGCACAGTCCGACGTCCGCAAAACAGCCATTTATATTGGTGCTGATGGAGAAAATTCCATCAGAATCACACAGGCCTTATCACTTCTTTACGATGTAAACCGGGAAGAACCCGGACCTGTCTCTTGGCAATCGACATCTGCTGATCTTGTTCTCCTTGAGGCTGTCGGTAAAGATGGGATTAATGCTGTTTCCCTGATTCCCGCCATCCGCGATGCCGTAGGGCCGGTACCAATTTTTGCCATAATTGACAATCGTGATGGGGATATCCTCTTTGCCGCCATCAAACGGGGCATTCAGGGTTTTATAGAAATGCCCACAGATCTCCCCAACATTCTATCAATTATCCATGAAGAGCGGCAGCGGAGCCATGGGACTTTTTCCGGTAAAATCTGCTCTTTTTTCAGTCTCAAGGGAGGGGTAGGAACCACCACCATATCGGTGAATGTTGCAGAACAACTTGCCTTTTACACTGGAGGGTCAACCATACTGCTTGATCTTCATATGCCTCTGGGAGATACCTCTCTCTATATCAACCCTGAAAAACAGGCGAGATATACCATCAATGATTTCATCCTGAACATCAATAATATGGATGATGATTTGATTGACAGCTCTATTGCCCGCCATGAATCAGGACTTAGATATCTCGGCTTGCCGCAAAATCTGGCTGAACTGGAGAATGTCACCGACGTTAACATAAAAATGGTCCTGACCCTGTTACGTCATCACTACAATTATGTAATCATTGACTGCGCCAGTGATTTTAGTCCCATTACTTTGGCCTGTCTGGATGAATCATCAACTATAATGTTGGTATCTGAACCGTCTCTCTCTTCCATGCGGGCGGCTCGCGTTGCATATGATACCTGCCGGCAGCTAGGTTATGCAGCCGAGAGGCTTAAACTTATTTTTAATCGAAAAACATCTCAAGGTGCTGAGTTTATCAGTGAGTTGCTTGATGCCCTGGGAATTCCTGTTGTAGCCGAAATAGAAAATAATTATTTGATTTTCCTGGGGGCACTGCAAAAAGGGAAGCTGCTGGAGGAGTTCGCGCCGGAATCCATAGCCAACATGGAGATGAGAAAAATTGCCGCCATGCTGTTGCCTGGTAATGTTGAACATGATCCGGCAATCAGCTTCAAAAAGAAAACAGGATGGTTAGCCACTCTCTTCGGGAGCAAGAGCTAGGGGAAGGTAGCTTGAGGATCATATATGAACCTACAAAAAAGGCTGCGCAGCCAATCAGGATTTGGAACAATATTACCTGCTGCCATAAAACCTGTACAACAATCTAAAGCATCACATTTTCAATTCAATGATAATGTGATGGTTGGCAGAATCAAGCAGGAGTGCCAATCTCGGGCTTCTGAGGATGAGGCATTTTACCGGCCCGATTCAGTTGAAACGAGATCTGAATTGACCCCTAGGATTGAAGGGTTAA
Source organism: Desulfocapsa sp. (assembly GCA_029935315.1). GTDB lineage: Bacteria > Desulfobacterota > Desulfobulbia > Desulfobulbales > Desulfocapsaceae > Desulfocapsa. The sequence continues at coordinate 3,501 of JAOZKN010000114.1, forward strand.
TTCGTGATGTGGCCAGGGCATTGAATCATCACCTGTCAGAAAATGAGATAAGACACCTTGGCCCAGAGCTTCTGGATGATATTTATGGACTGGGCCCACTTGAGCACCTTATGGCTGATCCCACCATAACTGATATATTGATTAATGGGTATAACCAGATTTATGTAGAACGGCATGGAAGAATAGAAAAAACAGATGTCACCTTTGTCAATGAGGACCATTTACGAAACAAAGTCGAGAGAATGTTATATACCACAGGTCGCAGGGTTGACGAGGCATCCCCTCGGGTAGATGCCTGCCTCCCGGATGGGTCCCGTATAAATATCATCATTCCTCCTCTTGTGGTTGATGGCATTACTGTATCAATACGGAAATTTCCAGAACAGCATCTGCGGGCAAAGGACATGATCATCACCGGCACCATGGTGGAACCGATGTATACGTTTCTTGATCTGGCAATTAAATCAAGATTGAACATTTTAATCTGCGGGGGAACGGGATGCGGCAAGACCACTATTCTAAATATGCTAAGTGGTCTGATTCCCGATGATGAGCGTATCATAACCATAGAGGACAGCCTTGAATTAAGACTGCAGCAGGAGCATGTTGTTCGTATGGAATATCGTCCCCCCAATGCCGAGGGCGTTGGAGAGGTAACCCAGCGTGATCTATTGCGTAATGCTCTGCGCATGAGGCCAGACCGTATAATTATCGGTGAGGTTCGTGGTGAAGAGGTGCTGGATATGTTTCAGGCTATGAATACCGGACATGACGGTTCACTGGCCACAGTCCATGCCAACAATCCTCGCGATACTATCAGCCGGCTTGAACTCATGGTCAACCTTAGCGGCATCAATCTATCAAGTGCAGCAATTAAGCAACAGATTGTCAGTACCATTGACCTGATTATTCATGTTGATAGAGGAAGGGACGGCGTTCGTCGCATAGTTTCCGTCACAGAACTTATGGGCATTGAGGAAGACAATATTGTCCTTCAGGAAATTTTCAAATATGAACTATTTACAGAGCCTAAAAATGGCAAAAAGGGCATATTTAAGGCAACTGGAGTACTGCCTCAATGCACGAATAAATCGGGTTATGACATGAAAATCGACCAGGAATCAATCTACCACTGTGCAATTGAGGTCTGACAGTCATGGACCTACTCGATATTCTTCTCTATATTTCTGTGCTGCTGCCGTTTGCTCTGCTCGTTGTCTGGCAGATAAAAAGACCATGGCTGGGCCATGAGAAGGCTATTCAACGTATAAAAAAACGTATCGGCCTGCCTTTTACTATTGTCAATCGTTCAGCCACTACCAGAAAAAAACCGCTGGATAAATTACTGGGTTGGCTGAAGCAATATACTTTACAGGCAGGTGTTGCAGAAGAAAAGGTGAACACTGTCTTTACCTGTGGTTTGACCCTGGTAGGATTTAGCATCTTACTGATGATTCTCCCTCTAAAGCTTGGTTCTGTAGTCCATTTTGCTGCCATTTTGCTGCCATTCGTAGTCCCTCTCTTTATTCTAATTAATATAGTGCGCCGCCGGCAGCTTTTTGTCCGCCAGCTACCTGATGCTATCGATGCTATAATACGTTCCCTTTCTGCAGGCAGCAGTATAAATCAGGCCATAATGGTTATAAGCAATGATTTCCCTAACCCAATTGGTTACGAATTCAAGCAAATTAGCAAACAGATTGAACATGGACTGTCATTTAAGGAAGTCATGAATGGTTTCAGGAGACGGTTATGCATTACCGAGGTTCACTATCTGGCTATGGCCTTGATTGTCCATAGGGAAACAGGCGGACAGCTTATTAAAATCCTTGAACAGCTTGCCGGGATTATCCGCAGACGTGTTGCCTTCAGCGAAAAGCTAAAGGTCGTAACTGCTGAACCGCGCTATACTGCCTTTTTCTTTGTAGGTCTGTCAGTTGCTTTATTTTCTATCCGCTATTTCTTTTTTCCCCAGAGCATGGATTTCTTTCTACATGACCCAACTGGGCTGTTTCTCCTCAAGATATGCCTGGCTTTGATTACCACCGGGTTGATATTACTAAAATATATGACAAGGATCGCTTTCTAATGCCTTTTCTTCTGCCTGCCACCCTGATATCCGTCGCCCTGTGCGGTGCGTGCATTGGCTTGCTGCTGTATATAAAATTTGTCGGGTGGATACCATGTCTTCGAACCGGGCAACGTATCAGGAGGATTTTTAGCGCTAGTGTTTCTAACCTCAACCAGCTGCTACCTACTGAAAATCAGCAGCATTCGTCCTTCCTGGAGAAACTAGGTATGGCACTGGTGCCATCATCCCCTGAAAAACAGGACAAGACCAGGGAAAAACTGAAAGTTGCCGGATTCCGCCAGAAAAAGCATATAATTAACTACTATTTATTGAAATATTGCTGTGTGATGGCGGCTGCTGTCATTGGGCTTTCTCTTTGCTGGATTGGATTTATATCTGCCTTTTATGTCATTGCTTTTCTGATCCTCTTTCTGTTCCTGCCTGATATCGTTTTAACCATAATCATTAGACGGCGCTTGCAAAAGATTACTATTGCTCTGCCTGACTTTATTGATTTGTGTAACGTCAGCATGACTGCGGGGTTGGGGTGGCTGAACAGTGTGAAAAAAGTGATTGGCGAGTTTGAAGAAATTCATCCTGAAATATGCCTGGAGTTTACCTATCTTTTTGATCAAATACTAACCGGTATGGATCGTATTGAGGCATATAACCAGCTGGTTGCCCGGAATCCAATTCCGGAAATGCAATATTTGGTAAATGTCCTGATCCAGAACGAAAAAATGGGCAGTTCAATTTCGAACTCATTGGCTGATCTTTCTAAACGAATATACGATATGCGGCAGCTAGCCATAGAAAAGAAAGTCGGTAAGCTTCCAGCAAAATTGGTCTTTATCACTACAGTGTTTTTGTTTCTTCCTTATCTTCTGATCCTGATTGGCGAACAGTTCGTGCGTGTGGGACGACTGGCGGGTCAATAAAAAATATAGTCTGCAATGTAATAATGTAATCAGTCCGTCACCGGATCGGAAAATAAAGGAATGTCTCCTTATGATTGCCAGTTCTAATTTCTTGAAATTTATGGATGCTAATCACTTAATGTGTCTACTGAAGTTCTTGTAGATTCTACCTCAGGTAGCCGGGTGCCGTAATTTTATCAATGCCGATCAGACCGCCGCCGGGCTTTCACCCCTGGCTGATGGCCGATTATGCTACTTCGAATCAGTACTGTCCAGTTAAGAGTTTACAACTTTCTGATCGGACACACTGCACTAAAACAGGATATTCCCACTTTCCCTCCAGGATATTATGTGCGCATCCTTTTTTTTGTAGCTGTCGTTACCGCCATAAATCAGCGTAGGGTTAGTTGCGTCTCGGTCGGCCAGAGACATATACTTGCTTAATCCCCGGGTTGAGTCTCTGCTGAGAGTTTTTCCAGATTTTATTTCCAGGGGCACGAGCCTCCCTGACTGTTCTGCAATAACATCCACCTCGTTGCCATTGGAGTCCCGCCAGAAAAAAAGGTCTGCTTTTTCTCCCTGATTCAAACAGTCTTTTATCGGGATGCTTCCAATGAAGCATAGGGCTTGTCCGCAAAAATTTTCCTGGCAAGAGTGGTCTTGCCTGACTGTCTGGGGCCGGTGATTGTGACAGTGGGGAAGCCTTTGAGCCGCTTCCGTACTGTGCTTTCGCAATTTCATGGTATCATAATATTAGCATAGCAGTTTTATGCAAACTGGCAAAGTGATTCTCAGTTTGCATGGTTTTGTGTTATATTTAATAGGGTCGAACCAAGTCAACAGATCGTTTTTCTTGTAAAAACGCAACAAGACAAGACCTAAACGAGGAGATCCGATCCTTTACTGACTTATTCAGGTAAAGTGGCGCAATATGCATTTCGCGCCATAATAAACATGCTATGCCAAAACGTATATCTCAAAGTGAATTGAACTCCATTACCAAAGTGATTAGTGCTTTCCCTGAGGGAGTTAGTGTCGAAGGAATCAGCACGGCTCTGGATGGGAGTTTGCCGCGTCGCACCCTGCAACGTAGGATGGCGTTGCTCGTCGAGCAGAAACGGATAATAGTTGAGGGCCGTGGTCGGGCAAGCCGCTACCTTTTGCCGGTGAATCGTAGTGATCTGTCTATCGTACTTCCTGCTGTTAAAGCAAAAATGCATGGCGAACTGTATGTTCCTCTCTCTTCAGAAGGGGAAGAAATCAGACAGGCAGTTCGTGAACCGATTCAGAATCGTCATCCTGTCGGATACAATCGGGATTTTCTTGATTCGTATCATCCCAATGATACTTTTTATCTTTCTTCCGATATTCGGAATAAACTGTATGAGATGGGGCATTCATTTGAAGGCAATCATCCGGCAGGGACCTATGCACGGAAAATATTTCATCGATTACTGATAGATCTTTCCTGGAACTCCAGTCGCCTGGAGGGTAACACCTACTCCTTATTGGAAACCGAAATATTATTGGAACAGGGAGAGGAGGCTGAAGGCAAGAATGCCATGGAGGCACAGATGCTTCTCAACCATAAGGCTGCCATTGAGCTACTCGTTGAACAGGCTCGGGAGACAGGGTTTAATCGTTACACCATTTGCAATCTCCATGGCTTGCTTTCGGATAATCTCCTGTCAAATTCACAGGCATGTGGTCGCTTGCGCACAATAGCGTTGGGAATTGGAGGAACCGTCTACCATCCACTGGAGATGCCCCAGTTGATCGATGAATGTTTTGAGCAGGTTCTCTCAATTGCAAGTAAGATAAAGAATCCGTTTGAGCAGGCATTTTTTGCCATGGTTCACCTACCGTATCTGCAGCCATTTGAGGATATCAATAAACGTGTGTCGCGGCTCGCAGCCAATATCCCATTGATTCGCCAAAACCTCTGCCCTCTCTCATTTGTTGATGTAGTTGACAGGGCTTATATTGATGGGATTGCAGCTGTTTATGAATTAAACCGTGTAGAGCTGTTGCGTGATGTCTTTATCTGGGCATACCAGCGATCTTGTGCACGTTACTCTGCGATCAGGCAGTCTCTTGGTGAACCAGATCCTTTCAGGTTTGGCTATAGGACGCAAATAAGTGAGTTTGTCGCTGAAGTGGTACGTAGACGGTTGGGCAAGGCTGCAGCAGCAAACTGGATTGCCGAAAAGGCTGTTGCAGAAATTTCAGCTGATGATCGTGCCCGTTTTGTTGAGGTAATCGAGACCGAGCTGGGAAGTCTGCATGAGGGGAATATCGCACGTTATCGCTTGCGACCTGTAGAGTATAAGAGCTGGAAA
>JAOZKN010000115.1:0-1450 GCA_029935315.1 Desulfocapsa sp.
TCCTCGCCACTCCATATCTACCGGCTCAAAAATTTCATCTACCATTTTGGTTGCGCGCTCGTTTCCTTCCCAGCGGACAACACGGGTGTAGGCATTTTCTACTTTGGGCTCTCCTTTTCCTATCTGTCTGGCCAGTAAAATCAGAGCCTGCAGGATATCTGATGGCTCAAACCCGCCCACTACACAGGCAAGTTTGTATTTATCAACCAGCGGCTGATAGGCACCTGCTCCAATAATACTGCTCACATGTCCCGGGCAGAGCAGGCCGTCAATCTGCAGTTCCGGATCATCCAGTAATGCTATCAGTGGTGGTGGCATTACCTTATGGGTTGAGAGGACAAGGAAATTATCAATATTCTGATTTTTTGCTGCCAGGATGGTGGCGGCAATGCCCGGGGTGGTGGTCTCAAAGCCGACCCCCAGAAATATAATCAATTCATCCGGGTGTTGTATGGCAAGCTGCAGGGCGTCCATGGGAGAGTAGACGATATCTATTTTTGCCCCTTCTGCTGAGGCGTTGGCAAGGGAATAATTGTTACTGCCGGGTACCCGGAACAGATCTCCGAACAAGGTAATACGACTATTTTTCATTTCAGCCATTTTGATAATGGCATCGATATGGGAGGCGGAAGTGACACAGACCGGACAACCCGGCCCTGAAATAAGATCCAGCCCTTCAGGAAGCAGGCTGCGCAGTCCACTGCGGAATATGGACATGGTGTGGGTGCCACAGACCTCCATAACCCGAAACGGTTTGCTTACCGCACGTTGCAACTCTTCGAGCAGGGGCTCTGCCAGTTTGTGATCACGAAACTCATCAAGATACTTCATGATTATTTCGTATCCTTTATCAGGGCATCCGCTTTCTCTAGCATTTCACGCATCAGTTGAATATTGGTTTCAGCTTCTACCGGGTCAAGTGTGTGGATTGCAAAGCCCGCGTGGATGATAAGATAGTCGCCAATTTCCGGCCAGCGATCAACGATATCCAGTCGGGTTTCTTTCTGTATGCCTTCCATTTCAACAACGGCAATCTGGGATTGTAAAAAATCATCAGGATCGCCTTGTATTTCAAGGACTTTCATTGGTACTGCCAGACACATGAGCCAAACCTCCTATAACCGCTTGTCCAAGAGCGATGCCGCCATCGTTCACCGGTATTTTTGCTCCGGTGTAGACTGTGTAGCCTTCCTGCTCCAGAAGAATAAAAAGACCATTTTGTAATAACATATTTTGCATGCAGCCACCCGAGAGTACCACCGTTTTGATTCCTGTTTGTTTGCCCAGTGTGCAGAGCAGGGCAGTAAAACTTCGAATCAGGCACAGATGAAAATCAAGGGCTATTTCAGCAGGGTCAAGACCCCTGCGTATTTGTTCCAGCACCTGGAGGATAAGCTCCTTTTGCTGCAGCACATGACGCCCATTTTCCATGGAAATAGTGGCAGAATCG
>JAOZKN010000115.1:1550-8820 GCA_029935315.1 Desulfocapsa sp.
CTCCTTTTGCTGCAGCACATGACGCCCATTTTCCATGGAAATAGTGGCAGAATCGTTAGAGTCGGCAAGAAGCTCCACAAGGGGTCTGTTTTGGGTGGCTTCTTGGGCCAGTGATTCCATCTCTATGGCAGCCTGCCCCTCGTAGCTCGATTGCAGACATATTCCAAGAAGAGCAGCAATCCCGTCAAACAGGCGCCCGCAGCTCGTGGTGAGAGGACAATTAAAGCCCTGTTCCATTAACTGCCAGACAGTGTTTTGTTTCTTTGTATCCACAGAGGGTAAAAAACTGTACGTGTCCCCTTCTGGTGCAGCATGGAAGAGCAGAGACAGGGCCATACGCCACGGCGATTCTGCTGCTGCGTCTCCACCGGGAAGCAACATGGGAGCCAGGGAGGCAATACGCGTGTATTCCTCGCAGTTAGCGACTAATACCTCGCCGCCCCAGAGTGTGTTATCGTCTCCCAGTCCGCTGCCATCGAGGATCAGGGCAAGTACTTTTTCCTGAATTCCGTGTTCAACTAACACTGCCGCAGCATGTGCGTGGTGATGTTGCACCTGATAGAGTGGCAGTCCGCTCTTTGCTGCATAACGACTGCTTAAATAATCCGGGTGTAAATCACAGACTACTGCCTCCGGTTCCACCTGTAGAAGTCTTGTAAAATGGGTTATGCTTTCTTTATAAAAATCCAGTGATTCCAGATTAAACAGATCCCCTATATGCTGACTGAGAAAGGCTTCCCTGCCCCGGGTCAGACAGAAGGTGGACTTAAGCCCTGCACCGCAGGCAAGAATGTCAGGAAGTGTATCAGCTAAGGTGGTAGCAGACGGGACATACCCACGGGCACGGCGCAGTATTTGTATTCCCCGTGGAGTTGTTCTGACCACACTGTCATCCACACGGGTAACGATATCCCGGTTATGGAGGAGATACGAATCTGCAATATCCTGTAAGCCCTCAAGAGCTGCAGAGTTGGAGGTAAAAATAGGTGCTCCGCTTCTGTTGCCGCTTGTCATGACCAGGGTTTTGGGACATTCCTTTTGCAAGAAGAGGAGTTGATGTACTGGCGTATAGGGCAACATCAGACCGATTTCAGAAATGTTTGCTGTAAGAGATGGAGCAAGTTCACCTGTAGTATAAGGCAGCAGCACAATGGGATGTTCCATTCCCTGCAGGACTGCCCTGTCATCTTCGCTGATATGGCAGAAGCTGCTGGCCTCCTGCAGATCTGCAGACATGACAGCCAGCGGCTTTGCCTTGCGTCCCTTACGCTTGCGCAAATTGCTGATGGCTGTCTCGGAGCGGGCATCAGCCACCAGATGAAAACCACCCAGTCCTCGCATGGCAACAATTTTTCCCTCTTTCAGATCCCGGGCAACAGCGTGTAGAGCTGACGTTACTTTCAGCTCTTCTCCTTTACGGTTGTGATAGGAGAGCGCAGGCCCGCATTGTTCACAAGCGTTTGGCTGGGCATGAAATCTCCGATTGTTCGGATCGTTATACTCTGCTGTACAGTCAGCACAGAGCGGAAACTCCTTCATGGAGGTACCGGGACGGTCGTAGGGAACGGAGGTGACAATGGAGAAGCGTGGACCGCAGTTGGTGCAGTTGCTAAAGGGATACTGGTACCGTCTGTTTTCAGGATCTGCAATATCCTCTGCACAGTCTGGGCAGGTGGCAATATCCGGAGGGATTATTGCCCGGCTTTTCTGGCTGGAAATACTCTGTTGGATAGTAAATTCTGAGAAACCTTTCAGGAGCGTAGACTCCGTTTGCAGCCAGGAGCTGATCTGTGCCAGAGGAGGTGGCGTTACACGCAGGGTGTTGGTGAATGTCTGAATGGAAGCTTCACTTCCTTCCAGTTCAATGTGAACACCCTGGTCAGAGTTGAGAATTGAGCCGAGCAGGTGGCACTGTCTGGCCAGACGATAGACGAAGGGACGGAAACCAACACCCTGGACAGTACCCAGAACAGTGATTTCCGTCCGTATTACTCTGTTACACATTCTTGTGTTTAAATTTCTTTCCGTTAACCATGGAAGAGATCAGCCCTTCCGGTGATTTTAATTCATTCCAGATCACAATATACACGTGGGCAAAGGCAAAAAAGATAAAATACCACATCAATAAATGATGAATAAAACGCCCATCCTGCTGTGAGCCAAAAATGGTGTTTCCTATTCCCTGCCAGGTGGCAGATTCCGGGTAGAGCAGATAGAATCCCGCTATGAGCTGAAAAACGGCTACAACGATGGTCAGAATATAGCTTATTCCGGCCATTGTGTTATGTCCAGGGCGTTCATCATGCTCATCACTCACATAGCTGTAATAGCGCAATGTGGTGAAGAGGCTTTTGATATTTCTTGGGGTAACGGGCAGAAAATCCCAGATTCGTTCCTGACGATTGCCAAAGAAAAACAGAAAGATTCGCACCAGTATTGCGGCTGTAAAGAGATAGCCTGCCAGAAAGTGCCAGTAGCGCATGCTGGCCATGGGAAAAGAGACACTGCCTTCCAGGGTGGTATTTGTCCACGGCGCATTAATGTAAAAGCCAGTGGTCACAAGGGTTATGATGGATAACACCAGTGACCAGTGATATAAGCGGAGCAGGATTCCCCACACCTTTGTTTTTTCGTAGTTCATAGCAGCCCCCTCGTTATAGTGCTTTGACTTTGCTTATCTTCTGTCCATTCTGATCAACCGTGTGTATTGCGCAGGCAATACAAGGGTCAAAAGAGTGGATGGTTCGCAGTAGTTCAAGGGGTTGTTCTGCATCAGCCACGGGATTTCCCACAAGAGATGCCTCGTATGGTCCGGCTACACCATCTGCGTCCCGGGGGCCCGCGTTCCAGGTGGAGGGTACCACACACTGATAATTTTTAATCTTACCATCCCGAATCACTATCCAGTGAGACAGGGCACCGCGTGGTGCTTCATGGATACCGTAGCCCTGTTGTTCTCCCTGCGGGAATACAGGTTTATTGAATATTTCAAGGTCTCCTCTGCCAATATTATCCACCAGCAGTTCCCAGTGTTTAATGGCAAGATCGCCCAGCATGGAGGCGCGCACCGCCCGTGCCACATGGCGGCCAAGGGTGGAGTGCAGTACTTCAGGGCCAACGGTCACGCCCGCCACACTTGAAACAAGGGACAGAGCATTGTTGACATTTTCAATGATGGGTTTGTGTCCTTGCGCATATCCCACCAGCATTTGGGCAAGGGGGCCGACCTGCATGGGTTTGCCCTGGAAGCGTGGCGCTTTAATCCAGGAATATTTTCCATCATCCTGAAAATCTGTATAGTTGGGAACAGTCTCTTCTTTATAGGGGTGTTTTGACCAGTCACCGTCATACCAGGCATGGGTGATGTTTTCCTCCACATTATCACGGAAATAATCGTCATTAAAGGATGTGATACCTTTTACCGTTCCGAGATCCCCATCCATAATGGTTCCACCCGGCAGATCAAATTCAGTTGCCTTGCTGTTGAGTACCATATCGGGTACGGCCAGATAGTTTTTCACCCCTGCACCGTATGGAAGCCAGTCTTTATAGAGTGCGCCCACGGCAACCACATCCGGCAGATACACCTGTTGAATAAAGCCGCGTACTTCATCGATGAGCTGCTTAATCCAGTAGAGTCGTTCCATGTTCAGAGCTGAATCGCTGTCTGGATTCAGTGCTGTGGTCACACCGCCGACGGAGAGGTTTTGGATATGCGGATTTTTACCCGAAATAATTCCCAGCGCCTGTGTGGCCTTTCGCTGGTAGTCAAGGGATTCAAGATAATGAGCAACCGCCATCAGGTTTGCTTCCGGCGGTAATTTCATGGCGGGATGCCCCCAGTAGCCATTGGCGAAGGGGCCAAGTTGTCCGGAATCCACAAGGGCCTTCAGCTTCCCTTTCACCGCTGTAAAGCGTTTGGCACTGTTATTGGGCCAGTTGGAAAGAGAGGAGGCGAGGGCCGCAGTCTTCTTCGGATCGGCAGACAGGGCTGAAACCACGTCCACCCAGTCAAGTGCTGAGAGCACGTAGAAATGCACGATGTGATCCTGCAGGGCATGGATGGACATCACAATATTCCTGATATACTGGGCATTCATCGGAATTTCCAGATCCAGTGCATTTTCAACAGCCCGAACCGAAGCCAGGGCATGTACCGTGGTGCATACGCCGCAAATTCGCTGGGTAAAGAGCCAGGCATCACGGGGATCTCTTCCCTGGAGGATGGTTTCAATACCACGGAACATCTGTCCTGATGACCAGGCTTTGGTCACCTGGCCGTTATCCACTTCTGCATCTATTCGTAGATGACCCTCAATTCTGGTGATGGGGTCAATTGTTATTCGCTGAGCCATGAAAGTTCTCCTTATGCTTTATCTGTACCTTTTTTGATGACCGATTTTCCAATACCAACTGCTGCATGAATGGCAGCTCCTGCTGCGGCAACACCGAGTATCTTTTTGCCGGCGCTGTCAGCATCGGTCACAATGCCTGTTCCCGGTATGGAAACCTGCGGCAATCGTTCGTAGAAAGGTGTCATAGAATCCCAGAAATTGGGCTCAGTACAACCTACACAACCGTGACCCACCGAGACGGGCCACACATCAACATCATTAAAACGTGCGGCGGGGCAATTGGAGAATGTTTCAGGACCTTTGCAGCCGACCTTGTACAGGCAATATCCGTTTCTATGGCCAAAATCACCAAATTCTTCGGCAAACCGGCCTTCATCAAAATGAGCCCGGCGCTCACAATGATCATGAATTCGACGGCCATAGGCAAAGAGTGGACGTCCCATCTGGTCTGTGTTGGGCAGGCGTTTAAATGTCAGATAATGAAGAACTGTGCCCAGGAAGGTTACGGGGTTGGGAGGACAGCCGGAAAGGTTGATAATAGGTACTCCGGAAATAAGATCCTGCACGCCTTTGGCCCCGGTGGGATTTGGCGATGCGGCCTGAATACCGCCAAAAGAGGCACAGGTACCCATGGCGATAATCGCTGCAGCTTTTGGGCCAACGTCAGCCAGAATATCCATGGCAGTGCGGCCTGCAATCTTACAGTAAATGCCATTATCTGCGGTGGGGATGGCTCCTTCAACCACCAGAACGAATTTACCCTCGTTCTTTGCAACGGAATCGTGCAGGCTTTTTTCTGCCTGATGTCCGGATGGCACCATGACCGTTTCATGATAATCAAGGGAGATGATATCAAGAATGAGACGACCAATATCCGGGTGAGAACCTCGAAGCAGCGTTTCTGTGCAGCCGGTACACTCCTGAAAATGCAGCCAGATGACGGTTGGGCGCTGGGCTGTTTCTGCCGCTGCAACCAGTTTTGGAATCATGGCCTCAGATAGGCCGAGTGCGGCTGCAGCAAGTGTGCAGCTTTTGAGAAAGCCACGCCTGCTGAGTCCCGAACTGAACGCGATGTTCGCTGCCTGATCTTTCATTGTGTTCTCCTCTGAATGGCCCCGGTTTGGATACGCTGACGACTTTAATTGTTCAGATATCAGATCCAAAAAGGGGCTTTCCCGGATCCACCTGGAAAAAATACGCTTTAAAGAAGCTCTTTGCTCATTTCTTACAAAGATACATTCTTAACTAGGTGAATGTCAAAATATAAAACCTAAGTAATCTCAGTAGCTCTACGGTTATGTATCAGTTTTACTTATGTAAGAATTATACTGAATTCTGTATGTTGCTGGAGGCTATGTGAAAAGAGGGGTGTTACTATTGGTGTGAGCTGGGGAAGGAATTATTTTTTCAGGCCAAAAACACCTTTTGTTTTTGGGGAAAAGGCTGGTTGATATGCTTTTCTACGTCTGCCCTTTCCCTTTGTAGGGGGAGGATCTGAGTGTATGGGGGGTTTTCGTGTAGAAGGAATAAGATCGATTGTTGCGGGTTCTCCGGTGACAGATTCGGAGTAGAGTTCACAGAAGAGGTAACAGGATTTATAATAGGATTTTTTCTTTATCCATTTGGGCCAGGAGTTGTTTTCAAAATATCGTAAGAATTGGGGAAGGCTGGAAAGGACCATAACCATTTCCTGACGAAGGGAACGTCGCAGGTTTAACTGCTGCCCCAGTTCTTTGTCGAGCTCTGTACGCAGGATTTTAGAAAACTTAAAGGCAGCGGCCCCCTTCAGGCGCTGGTTGGTCAGATCAAATCTTGCCTTTGCCCAGGGGACAAGGATCAGGGCAAGGAGGAAATCGTTGTTCATTCCTCTCTTCCCACTCTCTTTGGCAAGTTTTGCACAACGATCAATGACTCCCGCGATGCTGAGTAATTGTTCCCGGTATGGTTGTTCTTTCTGCGGTTCTTTTTTGAAAAGTGCTTTTTTGTAGAGGCTAATAATGTCAAAGAAAAGTTCTGAATCCAGTGCCAGTTCAAGCCAGTCACGTAATGCGCCTGAATGTAAATCTTTAAAAAATTCGTCCCGGATCCGGGATGGAGGGCACAGGGTGAGTTTCTGGTGATTGTCACAGATAGATGTCCAGCTTTCGGGGGCAATGGCAAAGCCCAGACGTGCAGCATGGCGGATGGCACGAAGCATTCGTACGGGATCCCGGGTGATGCGACGTTCCGGTTCACCAATAAACTGGACAATGGATTTATCAAGGTCACTGATTCCATCCACATAATCAATGATGGTGTTGTTTTCTATCTCGTAGAACAGTCCATTGACCGTGAGGTCGCGACGCTGGGCGTCTTCATCAAGATTGCCGTAGGTGTTGTTGGGGGCAAGCACCTGTTCCGGGCCGTCCAGATCAAATTCACTGAGGGAACGGAGGGTGGAAACTTCCAGTTCCTTGCCATGGAAAAAGACCTGAACCAGGCGAAAGCGCCTGCCGATGGTACGACTGTTGCGGAAAAGTTTGCGAATCTGTCCGGGACGGGCATCGGTGGAGATGTCAAAATCCTTCGGGGTCTTGCCAAGGTAGAGGTCACGAACACCTCCACCCACCAGATATCCGGCATAGCCATTGTCTTGAAGAACCCGCAACACCTTCATGGCATCCCGGTCGATCATATGATGACGAATGGGATGATCGTCCGGGCCCATCACTCTGGGTTCCTGAGGTATTGTCATGCTGGTGAAAAGCCCTTGCCTTCTTTGTACACCGATTCGGCCTGGGTGACAAACTGCTTGAAGATTTCAGCAACCGGAAGGATTTCATTCATTTTATAGGTGTTCATTCCTGAGAAAAAGAGGCCTTCGTCAAGCTTTCCATCACGGGCGCTCATCAGACGTTCGCTGATACAGTAGTGAT
>JAOZKN010000116.1:0-7262 GCA_029935315.1 Desulfocapsa sp.
AAGAAGCAGAAGAATCAGTTCAGTTTTAGCAAGTACTTAGATCATGCCAAACTACACAAGAAGAGCTGGAAAGATGATAGAAATAGATGGGAGAGATATATATCGAGCAAGACTCACAATACCCCATCAGGAGTACAGAGCATTCTTTCAGAGCAGAGCCACCTCTCCCCTCAGACGAGGCAACATATCCTCAACCTGACCAGACGGGTCTATAACTGGCACATTGAACAGGAATTGTGGCATGATGCTAATCCAGCTGCAAAGATCAAGATCCCCAAGTTTGATAACAGGGTAAGCAATGCACTTAACAGGGAGCAACTAAAGATCCTGATAACCTATCTCCAGTCCTGGGAGAACAGAAGAGCATCACTTGCCATTCAGTTCGCTTTATACACTGGTAGACGAAAAGGAGAGATCCTAAACCTCATCTGGAGTGATGTTGATGACAAATTTATTACCTGTAGGAATACGAAGAATGGCGACACCCTCTGCTTCCCCTTAAATATGAAAGCGAGGAACATTCTGAAGGAAGCAGAGGAAGCCAAGATATCAGAGTACGTCTTCCCATCCTCCTCAGGTCATCACTACGACTCGGGCCTCTCACTTGCCTGGAGTAGACTGAGAAAACGATTGAAGAGAGAGGATACCATCGACATCACCTCAATCCGTTTTCATGATTTACGTCACACCTATGCCTCTCATCTGGCATCAAGTGGCAAGGTGGACATCTACACCTTGAAAACTTTGCTCGGCCATAAGGACATCAAACTTACTGAACGATACAGTCACCTAAGCAATGAACGACTCAGGAAATCAACCGAAGTAATCGATAGTCTCTTTTAGAATCCAGGAGGAGTACACAATGACAGAAAAAAGAAACACCGACGACAGCTATAATCGGGCCTGGGGTAGATTCAATTGTGATCCCAGCGATCTTACAAAGAAAATCACAGTGGAAGAAGCTGAGAAAGCCAACATGATCACTATCAGGAAAAGTGGTGAACAAGTCCCTTTTGGTTATGTTAATTTCTTATGGAAAAGATTGCTTGATCAGATGGAAGAAGGGGATAATCTGTTCGAGTTTAACTCTGACGATGAATCCTGGGATAATCTTGCTGGCAGAGCTGGTCTTGCCCTCGTCAGAGATGGAAAGATTATCGCTGACATGATTACCAGTATGAATTAATCCACACTGCCATTCTGCGCACCTAACTGTTCTAAACACCGCAACACCTACCACCACCACGAAACCATCAAGGCTTTTTTTGCATGATCGCAGGGAGGGCCTTTCTTTTTGCTCTCACACCCCTATTGCCAAGCGTCCCTTTGGTGATATTTTTTTTTGCATTTGATTTCAACCTGTTGTGCCTATTTGCACCCTGTGTTTCACCTTTTTCCTCAATCAAATTTAAGAACTCTTGTGAATATAGTATCAGCCACCACAAATCCGTCTTCAGAAAATGAAGTTGCCTCAGTGAGGAGCTGGGGGTACGGGAAAGGCAATACGAAGAAAGCAGCGACATACAAATCAACAATAAGCTTATCTAGCTGATATTGAGATGTTGTTTCACAGTCTCAGCTGTTTCCTCAATCCAACGTCGGAGTCCTTGGTGATATAGTCACAGGATGATTAGCAGTGATCATTCGATGACAATGAAAGCCTGAAAGAAAGGAGGTGAAAGGATAGAGAGAGGAATCGAAACGGAAGATACCCAACCGAAAGGGGAACAGACACCACGGGGACATGACCAAACAGACCTCGCTTAGGATCTTCATGCCACAAGCTTGAGGCCCACCAGTCATTGCGAGCTGGGGAAAGGAAAAGGAGCACGAAACAACCAATGAAAATCAATAAGCAACAATTAATAAGGAGAAATCCAGATGAACAATATTTATTTCGAAATGAATGAAGCAGCTGAGTTTTTGAAGATCAGCCCAGAGACCATCAAGGAGTGGTTGAAGACTAGGAGTCCCCATAACTTCCGAGACTACTGTACCCAAATAGGTAGAAGGCGAATCATTACTCATGAAAACATGGAGCGATACTTAAACGATCTTACCCCAAAACACAAACTAGAGGTGAATTAAATGAAAGGAACATATTATGACAAATCAGCTAAGTGCTGGAGAGTAAGGATTACCATCAATGATGAAAAACAGAAACACTTGGGGACAACGAGTGACGAAACAGTAGCGAATGCCATGTTTGACCTGTTTGTCCGTCTCGAAGAACTCCAGGGTGATCATCGCTTACATCTTCATAAAAAGGACATACCAGAACTCTACAGGTTCATTGAGGAGCATGATCCCATCGCACTTAACAATCTTATGCAGAAGACGAAACTGAATATCTCCAGAACAGAAGATAGAGAGTAACGGGAGAGAACGCGTAATGACAAAGCTATCGTTGTGCCTCTGTTAAGCAGAGGTGCAGCGCTATCTTGGTGAATTACCACAGATAGTAAAAGCATATAATGACAAAAATATAGATATTTTTCTTGATAATAAGGGAGGTAAAGCATGATAACTAAATTCACATCTCCAAATGTACTCACCAAAGTTTTTAAATTAAATGATGACGGGACGATTCCAAAGCCAAAAGTACCAACATTATTCAAAGGTACTTATGAAACCTTACCAGTTAAAAGCCTTGAAGATCTGAAGTGTATTATTGAGGCACTGCAACATAATGAGGCACTGAGTCACACCACACCCGAAGAGAAGGGCGGAGATATCTGCCTAAAAGGTTTTGAAGATGAGGAGCAGGGAAAAATTAGCAGAACTAAGGACTACTTCACCTATCGTCCCGGACCTGGAGTGTTGCTGACCGATTTTGACGACAATATACCTGCGGATAAGCTCATTGAAATGCTAGGGGAGCTTTATGAACCCTTCAAAACAACAAGCTACCTGGTAGTCACATCCGCCTCTCACGGCATTAACGAGAAGGTCGCGTACCATATATACTTCATGGTGAGTGATGTATCACTGATCCCGCAAGCGATGGGGAATTTATTCAAACTGGCCTTTATCAAGGGCTATGGCTACTACAAAATATTTAATGGCGGGTCTGCTAGGTCAAGGACCTTCTTTGACAAAGCTGTATATGATAATGCGAGATTGGATTTCATCGCTGGACCTGTGTGTAACGGATTCGATGCCCCTCCAAGGGACATTCGGATTGTCGAGAAAGAACATAATGTGATCAAACTCGACGGCCTCTTGGAAGAGGTGAAAGATGCTGACAAAGCCATGAAGGTTGAACGGGACAAAGTGAAACCTGAGGAGGAAAAAGCGCTAAGGAAATCTGCTAAGGAACGTGGAATGTCTCAGGAGAGTTATAAGGCAGCTCTGAAAAGCTCCACACTCGGACCCGATTTTGTCCTGCCTGATGGTACCAAGGTGAAAGATATTCTTCTTGAATCCAAGGAAAGGTATGAAGCTGGAGTAAGTACTGTATCAAGACCGATTTGCCACCCCATTGAAGGAGGATATGAGGACAAGACTTCTCTCTTTCTAAACAACAATGGATGTCCTGTGATCCACTCTTTCAAGCATGGAGGTCAGACCTGGAAATTACAGCATGATCTTGAAACAGTTGGAGGAAACAGAACGTTGAAAGTCTTCCATGAGCTTACAACTCCAGAAAATATTGAGCAATACCCCCGTCACGAGAAAACCGAAAAGGTCCTTGAGCTGATGCGGGAGACATACAAGGGACGTTCACAATACTTGCCCGAGCAAACTTGCGCAGAAATGCTTGACCTCTACCTTCACCTTGTCCTCGATGATGAAGGGGGCTGTTATTCTCTTGAGTTGAGGCCATCTGCTGGTAAGACCCAAACTATACTGCACTTGGCATGGTGGCTTGGTAAGCATACCGATAAATCTTTGAGCATCACCTTTCAGCAACGGAAAGATATTGATCAAGCATATGAGTTTCTGAAGAGCAAGGGCATCAATGTTGGTTTCATTTACTCAGGTAATCCTGAGGCAGCCAAGGAAAAGGACCTTCAGGACTGCCAAATCATATTGCACACTCACTATCGCATGAGAGACAATCAGTACAGTGACAAGTATTTCAGATACAAGGGTAAGCCCCGAGACCTTCTGATATTTGATGAAGCTTACTTCGGTACCCTCAGCGAATCGATTACCTTACAGTCTGCTATCATGAAACTCTCCGGTGCCATCACCGAGGAAGAGGCTCGTAACCTTGGTTTACCATTAGGTTTCATGAAGGACCTCCAAAAAAGATTACAGAAGGCAAACAGGCTGCTCTCTTCAGCAAAACATCCTCTAGTTGAGATTAACGTACCATACTTGAGTGAGAGATTTATACGGACAGCCTGGAGAGCCAACTCTGATATTTCAGACTTCTTGGCAAAACTCTTTACCATTGCTTCAGCACCGGAACGACCCGTAATGAAGGCAACAAGGGAAACGCAAGGGGCAGCGATGATCACTTATAAAGTAAACCATGCCTTATCTCTTGAGAAAATGGTAACAACTGATGCCACTCGCAGCATCAGGGGTGTCCATGAACTGTCACCTCAGAAGATTATCCCCTACCCTGTTGACGAGCCAACACCGAAACCGGACAGGGTCTTTATCGTGCCGGATATGCTGGATTCCAAGACAGAAGCTCTGGAAAAACCTGCATTGAGGCATGAAGCGATATACAAGCTTGCCAAAGAACTGGATCGTAAAAAGGTGGGTTATGTTCAGAGTCGTGATATGCCACAAATGCCAATATACAGAGATGGTATTGAGTTCGTATTGATCCCTTATGGTCGTCATAAGCAGACAAACGAGTTCAGCGATTGCGACATGATTGCCCTTGCTCACCAGCACAGAATACCGAGATATGCGTTGAAACATCACTGTATGGCTGAGGGACAATTACCAGGAATACCTGATCCAAAGTTTGTCACTAAGTATGATAAAGGATCACGCGCAGATGAATCTATTCAAGCTTTGATGCGAGGCCAAAGGCGAAAGAATAAGGAGTGTCCTTTTATGATCTTTCTGAAGGATGAAGATGTACTCAAGATGCTGAAGGACTATTTCATCATGGATGAGTTTACTGATTGGACCACCCCTGAAATTCAGGCAGAAGTGAAAGCGCACGAGTCGAAGGCTAAAAAACGTGAATACGATAAGAAGTATGCAAATCCAAAAGAAAAGTTAATGGCAAGAAAGTTTCGTGAAGTCTTGAAAAAGAAGGATCTCACGGATTTTGATGATCAGCGGATGATGTGGGAATATCTCCGAGATAAAAAGGTTGGCTTTTCTGGTGGTCCTGCTACTTGGCTAAAGTACAATCTTCAGTCTCATTTGGTTATCGGAGAAGCAGAAAGCAAGTCCCGTATGTTTGAGAACCTTGAAACAATGGACGGAGTATTAACTTCTGATGAAGTGACCTTGGCCGACATTTTAGGTGTGGATCAATAATTGCGTATAGTTGAAGAAAAACCGGGTACCTCTGGTCTATGTATATAGTACTTAGGGGTTCCCTTTTCATTCAATAACTATCTGCACAAAAAATAAGAAAAAATATAGCTGAGGGGACCTATGGAATTGATTAAAGCTTATACCGAGAGAGCCAGGGATAGCCCCACAGGTTATCAGCAAGAAGTGCTAGAATCAGTAGCAGGCACCTATCTTTCTGTAATTGCATGCTTATAGTAGTTTCGTTAGTCTCTGCAATGGCATCAACAGACAGAGCTACGCTATTGATTCTTCTGCAACTATATCACCAAAAACCTAAAGGTAATCAACCAGATACTCTATGATATTACATGTCCCACACAGTTCAACAGTTATTCCTGAAGAAATCCGTAGCCAGTTTCTAGTATCTGATGAGGTACTCAAGGAAGAAATCAGAGTGATGACTGACCACTACACCGCTGAACTCTTTTCAAGTGGTGACTTTCCTTCTGTTATCGCCTCAGTCAGTAGGGTTTGTGTCGATGTTGAACGCTTCATAGAGGACTCTCAAGAGACTATGAGCCAGAAAGGTATGGGGTGCCTATACACACATGGTCACGATGGTACCAGGATTCGGAGAGATCTGATAGCAACAGAAAGACAGAGACTTCTTGATGAATTTTATGTGCCTCACCATAATCGTCTTGAGAAGATGGTTGAGAAGGAGTTGGAAAAAAGTGGTAAGTGCCTGATCATTGACTGCCATTCCTTCCCGGGCAAACCTTTTCCTTATGAAGACAATCAGTCCCTAGATCGCCCTGACATTTGCATAGGTACTGATAGCTACCATACTCCAGAATTCTTGACTGAGAAATTAGTGAGCCTGTTCGAGGGGCATGGCCTGAAGGTAGCAGTCGATACACCTTTTACTGGTGCTCTTGTGCCTGGGAGATTCTATGAGTCAAGCAAGGAGGTCTCATCTGCCCTGATCGAAGTGCAGAGGAGTCTGTATATGAATGAAGTCAGTGCGGTTAAGAGTGAGGGCTTTGAGCAGGCTCAGAAGGTTGTTAAATGTGTGCTAGAAGCGTTAAAAGATGAATTCTCTCAAGTGGGTTGACTAGAAAGACAACCAACTGATTCAAGCGATTCCCTATGAACAACCCGCAGGGAATCGCTTGGAGTAAGATTATTGTGTCACTTCGAAGTGAAGAGGGAATGATAACGGCAAAGAGAATCCAATATCATTCTCAGTATATTGCTGGACGGGAGTAGATTCTCGTGTCGAAATACTATTATAGCAGGGACCACCCGCCATATTTTTATAGGAGGCAAATGTGCGACTCTCGTTAGTAAAACTTGGGATACTCCAGAATATCTTACTTGATGTTATATAATGTAAAATACCGTCCACCCAAAGATCTTGCGATGGAGCTGACACATAAGGAATTCCTTGGCAATCCGTTTGCTGGTAATACCACGTACCATTCAAGTCATCTAGAAACATCACTCCTTTATTGTCACGATCTAACCGTAGTATAGCACTTGCTGTTGGAACAAAAATATGCACACTATATTGACGTTGAGTATCACCATCATATTTCATATCACTCTGATAGCCTAGGAGTACCCCAAGGTACTGATCGTTTGCATCATAAACTTGGACAGCTCCCGCCCCGGGAGTTCCAGGATCACCCTTGTCTCCTTTGTCACCATTGAGTCCAGGTGTACCATCAGTCCCAGGTGCTCCGGTATCACCTTTAGTCCCGTCTGTACCATTAGTCCCAGGTGCTCCGGTATCACCTTTAGTCCCGTCTGTACCATTAGTCCCAGGT
>JAOZKN010000116.1:7362-8811 GCA_029935315.1 Desulfocapsa sp.
GCTCCGGTATCACCTTTGGCACCCTGAATTCCCTGATCTCCTTTAGCAGTCATAAGGTCCCAGTAGGCATGTGGTGGGTCATCTGAGTAACTGGAAGTATGCCCTTGTAGGCATAGGTATGAACTCCCCAGATACTGCACAGCGTCTCCTCCGAGGTAGTCAGTGCTATCCTGCCACTCACCTTTCCAGTTGATAGAGGCATTGATATTGGTAACAGAGCCGAGGGGAATTACTACGACTTTCTCTGCAAAGGCAGGTGTGGTTATAAATAATAAACAAGTAATAGTTATAATAATTCTCTTCATAGTTTCCGTATAGGTCAGTCGTGTGACCTACCTCAGTTATTGTTGTTGTGTTAGAATTACTTGCCTGTAATTTTGTTATAAAATAATCGTTACTGGTACTGGAGGCCGACAACCTAGAACTTATTAAGTACCTCGGTCCTTTCCTTCTTATATTCATCTTTTGTGATGAGGTTCTTATCAAACATCTTTTTCAACCGAGTTAGCTTCCTCTCAGCCCCATCCTCTTGCGGATCGTTACTCTTCTTGTTAACAGACTTAACAATTGGTTTATTCTTCTTTCTGGTCAAGTGTATATTGTTATCGTCAAGATACCTGAAGATTTCATCATAATGTATGGCAAATCCTATGCCCTCAACATCCTCACTAACAATCTTTAAGGTATTGATCCCCACAACCTTTCCATTCATAAATAAGGGGCCACCAGAGTTCCCTGGATTAATTGGGACATCTGTTTGTATGTATTTATACTCCTTTGAAAGTGGCTTACTATTATCCTTTCTTCTACGAATGCTACTGACGATTCCTTTGGTAACACTGTACTCAAGCCCTATTGGGTTACCAATCGCAATTACTTCCTCTCCTTCTGTAACAGAAGTCCCTGAGTACATCTTAACTGGGGAACCATTGCCTTCTATCTTAACAAGAGCAACATCAAGATCATAATGGGCGTCCAACACACTGCCAGCGTAAGTCTGACCTCCCTTTGTCCTGACAGATATTAGCTTTCGATCACCCACTACGTGATGATTCGTAAGGATTAAATCTTTCTTTACGAAGAAACCTGTACCTATGGTACGCCCTCCATTGTCTTGGATCGCTACAACAGATTGCATCAGAGCACTGACCTTACCCTTCACAGCTTTAGGCTTCTCAGCTACTGCCGTACTCTTTACAGCTTTGGGCTTCTTAATGAAACTTAATGAGTTTGAGTAAGCCTCAGTTTTAAACTGATTTGGATTAGTCCCTACCAGGTCACCCACAATCCCATCTACAGTGAATGAAAGGTTCTCCTTCTCAAAGGTCTCTACGTCACTCTCGTCATCATATGTCGTATACCCCGTGTCTTCTGGATGCTTATCATACTGGAGATTGAAGACCTTATCTCCAGACCTATTGTACTTCTTATAGCGTACCTTTCCTGCTT
>JAOZKN010000199.1 GCA_029935315.1 Desulfocapsa sp.
AAGAATTTTGCAGGCCTTGTTTTTCAAAAATCTGAGCGACACGATCCTTACCAAGATCAATAATACTGAAAATGACCCAAAGCACGGCCAGCAGCTTAAATGTGTGCAACTCCGCCAGGTGACGTATGGCTGTTGATGGCGTTACATACTGAAAAACAATATAGTCTAACAGATACAGCAAGACAGCAAGGCGTAAGGGACCGGTAACAAAAGAGGCTAAAGGGAGAGAGAACGTGGTGTTCTGTTTTTTGATAAAATAACCGATGCACCAGAGTGGAATCGAAAGTGCAATAAAGAGAGCCAGAATAATAAGGAAGCAGAAAATCCACTGCCAGATCTGCCACCCCAGGAGATCATATTCCGGAAATATATCGACAAACTTTTGTTCAAATTCATTATAGCCATGTACGCTGTACATGGCAGGGATCTTGGCAACGGTACGGTTGGAAATTTTCCAGATTTGAAACCCTTTTTCTCCTGGTACTTTTTGCAGGAGGAGATCGACGGACTCATGTTCATTTATTTTGACCCGGCCAAGAAAGTCACGGTATCCCGGAAGATTGTCATCACTAAATCCAGTTGTTTTATCACTGAGCGCGGCAAGATCAATCCAAACAGCACGCTCCAAAATGATTTTCAGCTTTTTCGCAAGTTCTTCCTCTGGTATTTTCTTTATTTTTGCAGGAAGATTTCTAAAATCAAGATAATTGACTGCTGTTTTAAAATCTTCTGCAGCAAGCACTTCCAAAAAATAAGTAATTGAAGATTGTGGTGTATCTCTGTGATAATCGTCTTCAAGCTTAAGAATTTCCTGTTTTTCCGTATCCCCTTCTGCTGGCGAGGATACGGAATCTTTTCCATGGACAGGGCAAGCTGTTATGACGGTTATGCATAGAATTACAAAAAAGTGAAAAAGTTGCTTACTCATTGAAAAGATCCCGAAATCCAGTTCTGTTTATTGTTGTTCTGCTGCAACAGGCTTTTCTTCGAAGCTGCCGCCAAGTGCAAGGTGAAGATTCACTCGGTTTATCAGACGCTGACCAGCCACATCCATCTCAGCAATACGCGATGCAATCCATTTATCTTCTATGGTTAAGACATCAAGCAGAGTAATTTGACCGATCTTGTACTGTTGCATGGTCTGGTCGTAGGCTTTTTTGTTTTCCCTTACCTCAATCTTCAGATATTCATCTCGTCTAAGAAGATGTTCTTCAGCGGCCAGTGATTCTTCAACTTCTTTAAAAGCCTTAAGGGCTGCCTCGGCATAGGCAGCAATCGCACCTTGCTGAACAGCTGTTGCTTTGTCCACTTCAGCTTCAATGGCACCACCGGTATACAAGGGACCAAAAAGACCGGCACTTAAACCCGAAATAGCATCATTTATGGTGTTTAATCCTACTCCAAGGGAAAAACTGAAACGAGGAAGATGAAGAAGCTCGGCCTCTTTTTGTTTGAAAAAAGCTGCTGCAACCCGGTGCTCGGCAGCAATAAGGTCAGGCCTGCGTTCCATTATCGCAGAGGGAATACCTGCAGGAATTGGCGGTGGTACAGCAACGAGTTTGTCAGCTGTTTTCAAATCTGCAGATGGGTAGCGCCCGAGCAGAAGTTCCAGACTGCGGAGTGCTTTTTCAGAAGAAGATAATGCGGCCCTGGCTGCTTCTTCTGCAGATGCTGCAGATCCACGAGCCAAATGAACATCCCGTTCTGTTCCTTTACCGATCTCCTGCATGCCCTCGGCTACTTCAACACGTTTTTGCTGGAGTTTAACGATATCTTCAGCGAACTGGTATTGAAACTTTGCAGTATTTGCCATAAACCAGCCATTGGACACTGATGCCGCCAGTGATTGTCTGGCAAACACATAGTCAGCTATGGTTGCCGCTGTCTCCTGCTCACTACCAGCAATATCGGTAGCAATACGCCCCCAGACATCAGCCTCCCAGGAGACCTCCAGCCCACCGCCGCCACCTCCTTTGCCAGCACCTGACCCTTTATATTGGTTGTCAGCATATCCGCCAGCATATCCAACTGTGGGTTTTAGACCAGCTTCTGCCTGCCTGGTCAAGCCATTGGCCTGATCGACTTTGGCCTTAGCAATTTGCAGACCAGGATTTGCAGCAAGTGCCTCTCCTGTAAGCTTGATTAACGTTGGATCATTAAAGCTCTTAATCCAGCCATCATCCACGGTGCCTTGCTCAGCTTTTGCGGCAAAGCTGTCCGGCACTCGCTCTTCCACAACATCACCTTTGATTGAGGCGGTTGCATCCTTCTGAGTAGCGACTGGTCCTGCACAACTTTGGAGAGCAAGCATCGCGACTCCTGCTGCTATGCTGTGAACGAGAAAACTGCTGCTATTCCTGGTATTCATCATATTTATCCTTAATTAATTAATGATGGCGTCGTAAAAACTCTTCATCTGCTTCGTCACTTCGAATTTATTGTCACTGCCGCGTACTTAAGTACGCTTCGTTCCAACAAATTCGAGTTCCTCGCATATGAAGTTTTTTCCTTAGCCATCCAATTTTTAGGTTTTTACGAGTTTATCAATTAATGAAATGTATAAATTTACGCCAATTTTCCACGCGCATTAATATTCTTCACAAAATTCGAATATAATGGGCATGACAACTGTGTTTTTTTATCAACAAACA
>JAOZKN010000117.1 GCA_029935315.1 Desulfocapsa sp.
TGGATGCAGTTTTCTCCTGTACAATGGTTATTCTGTAACGAAGCAAAAAAAAAAGCCCCTGAGCATTTATACGCTCAGGGGCTTTTTTACTTGCAGAAATCTTTTTTCCCGGCAACTCTGCAGAACCACATTTCGTCCTTCTACAAGACGACTTCAAATGATTTACACCTATACCGACAGGCAGCTGCTGGTGGCTGGGAAGATGGTACGAGCAAGACAGTTACAGGCTGAGCATCCAACACAATGGCAGCTTACTTCTGCTCGGCCGGACGAACAAAGGTATTGAGCATTTCAATAACACTGTCATCAATGATAGGAACATTATTCATCCGCATCAGTATGGTGCCGTCTTTACTCACCATAATCAGAGAAAAGACCTTATTCAGCTGATATTTTTCCGACAACTCACCGGTCTTATCAAAGACGTTGGGGTACATCATCTTATTTTCTTTAATAAAGGCACGCGCCTTTTCTTCCGTATCATCCATACCAACATTGACACCGACAACAACAAGGCTATCTTTCCCCAATGCAGCCACTGCATCTTTGACTTGACGCAGTTTCGGCGGGCAGTCTTTGCACCATGATGTCCAGAAAACCAGGAGCAGTGGCTTTTCCCCAACAATAGAGCCCAGATCAACAGCCTGACCAGCAAGGCCGGTACTGCTAAAAACCGGTACCGGGTCGCCAACATGAAGTTTTGAGGTTACGGTTTCAGGCTTCTTCATCATCGTAAGGTTTGGTGAAGTGACCATTGCACAGGCAATATCCGCTGTTAAAAAGACAAAAACACAGAGCAAAAACATTTTCATTCGAATCATAATAACACTCTTTTGTAATGGTAGGAACGCAGTGGGAGCTCTCATAATGAAGAGCTTGGATTAATACATATTTTTACTATAATCAAATGACCTTGACTCAGTCAACTCCTGAAACAGCTCAACTGACAAAAAGTGCCTCCCCTAACTACTGGAGTAAACCGAAAACTGAAGCACTGTTAGCTATCATATAGTATATGAACTTGTATGGTTATCCTGGTGGTGATAGAGGAACAATTGGTGGAAAAAATAAAGTGCCTGCAATGCTCCGGGGTGATGGTACATGTTTAAACTCCTAAGAATACATCAATACATAAAGAACCTCTTTATCTTCGCCCCACTCCTCTTTTCTTTTTCCTTTACCCTGCCCGCCTTCATCAGCACCTCCATAGCGTTTGTCTTGTTCTCATTAATGGCCAGCAGCATATATATTTTCAATGATTACATGGACATTGATGACGACAAAAAGCACCCTGAAAAATGTAGCAGACCCCTTGCCAGCGGAGCTGTCAGTAGCCAGCGGGCACTAACGCTCATGGGAATCCTCTCCTTGACGGTGTTACTTGGCTCTTTTGTCTACAGTCGCAGTTTATTCTATGTACTGGCTGGATACTTTTGTTTGAATCTCGCCTATTCCGTCAAGCTGAAACACATTGCCATAGTGGATATATTTATTGTGTCATCCGGCTTTGTATTGCGTTTATTTGCCGGAAGTGCGGTAACAGGTACCGAATTATCCATGTGGATTATAATTATCACCTTTTTACTGGCATTATTTCTGGCTGCGGCTAAAAGAAGAGATGATGTCTTACTTGCAGCACGTGGAGAAAAAACACGAAAAAACATTGATGGCTACAACCTCGAATTTATAAATGCTGTTATGGTCTTTATGGCAGGGGTCATTGTTGTCAGTTATATTCTGTATACTGTTTCAGCTGAAGTAATTACCAGGTTGGATTCCCCCCACTTGTATCTAAGCTCTTTTTTTGTTGTACTTGGAGTTGTAAGATATATGCAAATCACCTTCGTGGAAGAACAGAGCGGCAACCCCAGCAGGATTATTTTACAGGACAGGTTTTTGCAGTGTACTGTCTTGCTATGGCTGTTTTCATTTATGGGGATTGTACTCATATGACGATCATTGAAACTCGAACAGGTGAGGCTGGCAATGGTGAATAGTTGGGGTAATTACCCCAAGGGGACATTTAACGAGCTTTCATTTCAGCACTCACAATCATCGCGCAATGAGCTCCTCCACTGCAAAGAATTGATCCCTTTTGGTAATGGCAGGAGCTACGGCGACAGTGCCCTGGGGAAGAATATTGTCCATCTGAAACCATATAATTACTTTTTGGCTTTTGATGACGCCAGTGGCACACTTCATATCCAGGCAGGTGTATTACTTTCAGAGATACTTGAGGTTTTTGTGCCCAAGGGATGGTTTCTTAAAATTACTCCCGGCACAAAATTAATCACCATAGGCGGAGCCATTGCCAGTGATATCCATGGCAAAAATCACCATGTTGCAGGCTGCTTCAGTGAGTGTGTTGAGGAATTTTCATTGCTGCTGCCCGACAATAGCATCCATACCTGTCGCCAGGGAGACGAACTTTTCCATGCCACTTGTGGAGGCATGGGACTGACCGGCATAATTCTGGATGCCAAAATCACCCTGAAAAAAATTCGCTCCAGGTTTATTAAGCAAAAAACAATCAAAACCAGGAATCTCAAAGAAACCTTTACATTTTTTGAAGAAGAACAGCAACAACCCTATTCGGTGGCATGGGTTGACTGTTTGTCCACTGGCGAAGACCTGGGCAAATGTTTGTTGATGACAGGTGACTTTGCCACCGATGGTGATCTGTCTGCCGGTAAAAAAAGAAGTCTTGGCATTCCATGTTATCTGCCCTCATTTACCTTAAACAAGCTGACCGTTACGGCATTCAACTGGCTCTACTATAAAAAAGCCCCTGCGGGACAATCAAAGCAACGGGTGGATATTGACTCATTCTTTTATCCACTGGATGCAATAGAGAACTGGAATAGAATCTACGGGAGAAATGGTTTTACCCAGTATCAATTTATTCTGCCCCTAGATTCCAGTTATGAAGGGCTGCACGAGATATTGTCCCGGATAGCCAGGAGTGGCAAGGGGTCTTTTCTCTCTGTGTTGAAACTATATGGCGAGGAAAATAGCAACCTGCTCTCCTTTCCCATGAAAGGATATAGCCTGGCCCTTGATTTTAAAATTGAAAAAGGCCTGTTCCAGTTGCTGGATCTGCTTGATAAGATAGTGGTTGAACACGGTGGCAGAATATATCTGACCAAGGACGTTCGTATGAGCAGGGGAGTGTTTGAACAGGGATATCCAGAAGTTGAGCAGTTTCGCAGAATACGGGATAAATATGGAATGTCAAAAATATTCCACTCATTGCAGTCAAAAAGATTAGGATTATAGGCTATGGCAAAATATGTACTGATTGTAGGTGGCAAAAGCGATATCGCCGTTGCTGTGGCCAGAGAATATGCCAAACACGGTTACGATCTCTATCTTGCCGGAAGAAATATATCCGAGCTGGAAAACTGTGCCCGGGATATTGCCTTGCGCCACAGCATAACGGTAACGTTAAAAGAGTTAGACCTGCTGGACTTTGCCAGCCATCAGACCTTCTATAATGAGTTGGAATCCCCCCCCCTTGGCGTAATAGTTGTTGCCGGTTTTATGGCGGAGCAGGAGCAGGCACAAAAGGACTGGGAGTTGACGCTCAACACCATCAATGTGAACTATACCGGAGCTGTGAGCCTCTTAAATATCATTGCCAATGATTTTGAAGAACGTAAAAAAGGGTTTATCATCGGTATCAGCTCAGTGGCCGGAGACAGGGGCAGAAAGGCCAATTATATTTACGGCAGCAGTAAGGCAGCATTTTCCGCCTACCTTGGTGGCCTGCGAAATCGCTTGTTTGAAAGCGGTGTACATGTCCTCACTGTGAAACCCGGTTTTGTAAATACACGAATGACCGCAGGTCTTGATTTACCAGCAAAACTTACGGCACAACCGGCCGAGGTTGCAAAAGATATTTTTGTTGCGCAACAGAAAGGGAAAAATATTTTGTACACAAAAAGTATCTGGATATTGGTTATGACAATCATAAACAATATCCCCGAGTTTCTCTTTAAAAGGTTGAGTATTTAGTGGCTACAGTCGATTATATCTTCAAAGCTTTCCGGTGCTGCTTATTATGATATTAGCACTTTTTGATTTTGACGGAACCATCACAAAAAAGGACTCTCTTATACAATTCATTATCTTTGCAAATGGATATAGCAAATTTGTATTCGGTATGTTTCTGCTTTCTCCTGTTCTGCTAGCGTATAAAATGAAATGGATAAAAAATTATCGGGCAAAAGAGTTTGTACTCTCTTTTTTTTTTAAAGACTGGGATGTAGACAAATTTTTGGACAAAGCAACCGCGTTTGCAGACACCCGATTGAATGATTATGTTTACAGGGATGCCCTACAACGAATAAAGTGGCATCAGGGTCAGGGCCATCAGGTTGTTGTGGTTTCAGCATCCATTGACTGGTGGCTGGCGCCATGGTGTCAGGAAAACAATCTGGGCCTTATCGCCAGCAAGCTTAGAACTGCAAATGGCAAGATAACCGGACAATTATCCGGGCGAAATTGTTACGGCCCGGAAAAGGTCAATCGGATTCGTGAGGAAATTAATCTGGCCCGCTACAGCCGTATTTATGCCTATGGTGATTCCAGTGGCGACAAAGAGATGTTGTCTCTGGCAGATAAGCAATTTTACAAATACTTTAAACAATAGCTACTGATTGCAGAAATATCCAGGTATCTGCAGTCGCATACAGGTAATTGCATATAATACTGTAAACTGAATCAAAAAATTCAGGCGAGTAATACGGAGGAAAATTGACAAAATGAAGGATAGACGTAACTTTCTGAAACATCTTGCAGCTGCGGCCGGATTTGCAATAACATCAACCGGAACCATTACGATAAACAAAAAAGAAGGATTTGTTATCGGCAAAAACAAATTCTCTGTCGATCACGCTGCAGCGCAGGGAGAATGCGGAGACACCGTCAGTTGTGCTGGTGGCGAGGGGCAATGCGGACAAAGCATGAGTTGCGGGGGAGGGGTCGGTGACGACAATGATGGTGGCGATGGGCTATGTGGCATGTCCATGAGCTGCATGGGTGGTGCTGGTGCTTGTGGCATGTCTATAAACTGTGCGGGCGGTGGGGGTGAATGCGGCATGAGTATGAATTGTGCAGGAGGTGACTGACATATCGTCTGCAAACACCAGTAATGTTGCCAATACCGTCCCCTCCTTCTTCATAAGAGGTAGAGATAAAATGTTAACACCACAGGCGATAAAACCAAAATTACAAAAAAGGATCTTGGCTCTTCGAAAAAACGATAAATTCCTCTTCCTGGATCCTGACAAACCTGATTGGGTTGTTACAAATCAAAATGGTGCTACAGCCTTATCTCTTTGCGACGGACAATCCTCAATAACGGATATCGCTGAAAAAATTTCACACTCTGTCAAGCAAAACAGAAACCGTGATGTCACATCTTTTCTCCTTGAGCTCACAAAAAAACATTCTCTTTTTGACCCTGCTCCAGATTCAGGTTGCTTTAAGCATAAACTGAGAATAGTACAATTCTCCCTGACTCAAGAATGTAACCTCCGATGCATTTATTGCTATGCTGCTGCAAGAAAAAAGACAGCACCTTCCCTGCCCCTTTCACTGCAGGAGTATAAAAAATTAGTCGACGATATCCATGCAATCCAGAAAAATGTCTCTATTGCACTCACCGGTGGAGAACCACTGTTGTCTAAAAACTGTATTGCCATTGGCAGATACATTTCAGAATCTGGCCTACCTCCGCACCTGCTTACAAACGGAACGCTCATATCGGATCAAAATGCACAGGAACTGGCCGAGACATTCGCTTTAATAAAGATCAGTGTCGATGGAAATGAGCCCGACCTGCATGACTTTCACAGAGGGCGCGGCACCTTCAGCAAGGTAATGCGTGGTATAGAAAAGCTGGATGCCCATGGTGCCAATATCTCCATCGCAATGACTGTAACGCAGAAAAATATCCACACCATAGCAGGAATGGCTTCACAGTTCGGAAAACGCCTTACCTTCCAGCCTCTTTTCGCAGCCGGACGCGGCAAAGGACTGCAAGGCCTGGCAATCACAGGGGCCGAATATTACAATGCTCTATCTCGGACACCAGGCGTCAATCCTTTAGCCAGATTACATGCAAGGCTGAACAACGCTCGCAAGAATGGTATCTACAAATGTGCCATTGGAGATGCTGAGATCAGTGTCTCTGACACAGGTGATATATTCCCCTGTCAATTGCTGCATGAAGAAACATTTTTAGCAGGAAATATTCGTTCTCAACCCTTACAGGAAATATACGAAAATTCCAGCGTTCTTCAAATGTGTCGAACGCTGGACGTTAGTCGTGTCAAGGGGTGCCGGGTCTGTCCCATCCGGCTACTCTGCGGGGGCGCCTGCAGGGCAAGAGCGTATCACGAGAAGGGAAGACTTGATGTGGCGGGTGATTTCTGCGAATATGAAGAGCAAGCCATTATTAATGGAATTTTTGATTCCACCGACATATAAATCTGCCCTATCTGCCAATACTCTTTTCGATAATTTGCAGCAAACGGTCTGAATTACCTTCCCGAAATTTACGGGCAAATAAAGCTGCTGTATGCAGCAAATTGTCAGCATCACTCTCGTTTAAAATTTTTGGCAGGCTTACTCCAGCCGCATGCCAATCGATATAATGGCAACCATGCTCATTACGAGAGATATAGTTATGCGGAGGCTTCGATTTTTCAAAATCGTGGGTAATATTCTCTGCAAATGGAGATTTTTTCACTATGGAAGTGAAAAATATCTCATCCGAGCTCAAGGTATGTTTACAAAAGGCGATATACGCATCGTTATCCTGCAGAAACTCTACGATATACTTTATGCACCCTTCTGTAAGGGCCCACAAAGCACAGCCATGGTATAGGCTGATTTCAGCATATACTTTTCGTGGTATTTTTGGCAGCCAACCAATTGCTTTGAAAAGTGCGCTGTCCATAAAATGGAGACGACTGACGAATTTCCTCTTCGTCCCCGAGCCATCAAGTAGCATGTCAACGCTCATAAATTCTTTTTTCGAATCAAATTCTTCTTTTATGTCACGTAATGGCTTAACAGGAAAATCAGATCCACTGAGAAGGCAAAATCGATCAAAGTGCTCTCCGCAGTTCAGGCTGGCATCCAACAGATTTAATGTAGCCTCAACCTGACTGTACCCAGCCCAGTTAATGCTAACTCGCTCCTTATCACCAAGAAAGATTATATTTTTATGTTTTTCAATACCTTCTCTAAACGCTGCAATATCAACTTTCTTATCTATGTGAACAAAGATCCGCCCCCAATCGCTACTCAAAAACCTAATCAATCTCTTCAGATGAGCAGGCTGGTCATGTGCTATTATCAAAAATGCTACTTTCATTTCTGCATCAATCCGCCAAAATTGCAATTGTCAGTGCTTCTTTCAGTGCAACACATCACACGCCTATTTAAACGTAGAGCTAAGATAATGTACCGGGAAAAATGCCTTTGTTTTCATTATAAATTGCTGCCTTAAGTCAGGATCAAATAAATCGTATAAATAATCAGCTAACATGACAGAAAACAATGTTGCCACAGCGGATCCCTGTATACCGTATCGTGGAATCAAAAGGAAATTAAAAACCACATTAGAAGTTGCACCCAGCAGGGACATATATATTTTTTTTCTTGTGAATTTTTCTGCTATCAAATATTTTTCATAAACAATACCCAAAAACACAAATAATCCAGCCCAAATGTGTATAACCAACACACTGCTTGAGCCAGCGTATTGATTCCCATAGAGAATATATATAATGTTGTCACTGAATATTGTGACAACTACAGCAATGGCTACCGCCATCCACACAACTAAATCATAAATATTCTGCAGCCTGCTTAAATATAGATCTTCATTGTTCTTCTTCGCATTGAGTATTGCAGGAAAAAGTGACACCCCAATGACTCCAGGCAACATATACCAGACCTCACTTAATCTCACTGCTGCAGCGTAATAGCCCACAGCCTCAGAATCAAGCATCTCCTTTATCATTATCTGATCAATTTTAATGTAAACAGTTACTACAATGGCACTTAAAATATATTGCCAGCTATCTTTAAACAGGTTAATCGCCGTTGCAAACTCAAATCGCCAGTCCACAATATGTAAATTTTTTTTACAATAAAAATAGACAAATCCACAGGCCAGTACAAAACTGTCCACAACAACAACCAAAGCAAAACACAATAAAGATGCTTCATTTAAAATGAATATAATTTTCAGCACAGATGTTATCAACAAGCTTATAACATTTGTATAAACGACGAACCTGCTTACAACTTTACTCTGAAAATAAATATCTATTACATTAAAACTTTGAAAGACTGTGGCACTTGCAACTATAAACACCAACATATTGGTGTATCTATCGTTCGATGTAAAACTCACTGCAATTGCAAGGAAAAACAATACGACAATAGCCCCAGACAGTTTCATCCCAAAAGCTGTCCCAAGCAAGGTATCCCTTTCGTTTTTATTTGCAACAAGCTCTCTTACGAGAATACCATCAAGCCCCAAAGCGGCAACAACTGCGAACAATCCAACAAAACTCTGCACATAACTGAACAATCCAAAGCGCTCAGGTCCTAGGTATCTGGCTACCCAGATTCCCACAAACAGCCCCACGGCCATACGAATTATTCTTTCTGCAAAAAGCCATGAAGTATTTTTAAAATACTTCATAAAACCTTGGTGATTTCTAAGGGACTTTAGTTTTTGTAACATATTCCAT
>JAOZKN010000118.1 GCA_029935315.1 Desulfocapsa sp.
CGTACAATCTCACCTTCAACCATATAGATAACATCTTCGGCAATATTGGTTGCCCGATCAGCAATGCGTTCCAGATGTCGTACCACCAGATAGAGGTTGAGGAGGGAGGCCGCATCGTCGGGAGTGGAACCCATTTCCGCTGTAATCATCTTGTAGGCCTCACTGCGCAGGCCATTAATTTCCTGATCAAGTGAGAAAATCTGTTTTGCTATTTCCACATCACGTTCTACCAGGGCATCGATACTCATCCTGAGCTCTCGTATGACCTTGTCTGTCATTTCCTGAAAATTGTAAGAGAAGGCAGGACTCCCGAATTTGGAGAGCCGTTTTACACGTTTAGCGATCTGTACCGCATAATCACCAATGCGTTCCATTTCGTTATTGATTTTAATGACTGTGACCAGGAAGCGAAGATCTTTGGCCACCGGCTGGTAAAGGGCCATTATTTTCAGGCATTCTTCTTCAATTTCGATTTCCATCTCATCAATTTCCCAGTCCGATTTAATGATGTTTTTCGCAAGTTGAACGTCTTCTGATTCAATGACAGAACAGGCTTTTCGTACCCGGTCTTCCACCATTGACCCCATGGTCAATAATGTCTGTTGTAATGTGTCTATTTCGCGGTGAAAATTTCTATGCATTAGAATGTTCCTCGTTTAAATAATTTTGATTACCACCCAAACTCAGCAAACAGCAGGTACTTTTCCTCTGATTCAGCTAGTAGCAGGGTTGCAGCGGGGTACCGACAAACAATCCCGCAGTGAGGTACGAACGTGGACGTTTGACGGTATCCTGCTGTGACACTGCGGTTCCAGAAAAGTACCAACAAATGGAGCTGAGCTTTAGTGGTAACCAAGTAAATAATTGCCTGCACAATAGAGGGTTATTGTTTGTCCCGTGTTAAAGTATTGTTAGGATTGTGTTAGGGGAGAGGTATGTCTTGACGAGTGGTGAAAAAAATCCATATATAGATCTGTACAGGAAAGGCTTAGATTTTTTTTGAGATGGGGAAATGATAAAAAAACACATACTTATTGTTGAAGATGATGAGGATATTCAGCAGCTTGTTTCTTTTAATCTGCTGAAAGCCGGGTTCCACGTAACCTGTGCAGATGATGGCGAAGAAGGACTGGCCCAGCTGGAAAAACACCATTTTGATTGCCTCCTTCTTGATCTTATGCTGCCCGGTATGTCTGGTTATGAGGTGTGTCGTACTGTTCGGGACAATGAGAAGCATAAGAAACTGCCAATTATTATGCTCACAGCCAAAGGTGAGGAAAATGATATCGTAACCGGACTTGAATCTGGCGGGGATGATTATATTACCAAGCCTTTCAGTCCTAAAATTCTGGTGGCCCGGATTAAATCTGTATTGCGACGCGGCAGGGAGGCGTCGGATGAAGATGAGAAGAAAGACGCAGAAGAAGAAATCATCTGTTTCGATGACCTTCGTATCGATAAAGGGCGGCACGAGGTACGGCTGGGAGAAAGGAAAATTGAACTGACTCTGACGGAGTTCAGTGTTCTCAGCCTCCTTAGCGGCAGACCCGGTTGGGTGTTCAGTCGTCAGAAAATCATAGATGCCGTCAGGGGCTATGATTATTCGGTGACCCCACGGGCCATAGATGTACAGGTCTTTGGGCTGAGGAAAAAACTAGGAGATGCCGGCAAGCGAATTGAGACGGTTCGCGGTATTGGCTATCGTTTTATGCGTTGAGGTGGTATGCAATCCAGAAAACTGATTTATCATATTTTCCCGGCCAATATTCTTGTCACCATTGGGGCAATGCTTGCTATTATCTGGTATGGCTCGTCCACTTTGCAGCAGTTTTATATGGACGAAACCAGAACATCAATGCTGGCCCGGGTATACTCCATTGAAAGCCAGGTGCAGTCGTATCTGGCTGCAGGCGATGTTGTTGCGCTTCGTGGATTTCTGGAGACAATCGGCAGGAAGACATCGGCCAGAATTACACTTATTGGCCTTGACGGAACCGTGATCGGTGATTCACTCAAAGATCCTGAGATCATGGATAATCATGATCATCGACCTGAATTTATGGAATCGATTGAACGCGGCCAGGGAGCATCCACACGTTTTAGCCAGACCCTTGGCGAACAGATGCTCTACGTTGCCATCTCTTTATCGGAGCAGGGTAAAGGTGGAGAAGAGAAGGTCCGCGGTGTGCTCAGGGTTTCTGTATCAGTTGCGAAACTAGACAAAACCATAGCCAGGGTAAAAAAAGATATGGCTGTTGCCATGTTTGTGGTGGTACTTATAGCTGCCCTGGTGACCATCTTTGTTTCCCGGCGTATCTCAAATCCCCTTGAAGAGATGACCCGTGGCGCTGAACGTCTTGCTCAGGGACAGTTCTCTCCGTATCTGGTTCCAGCAGATCATGTGGCCACAGAGATTGCCACCCTGTCCCAGGCGTTGAATTCCATGGCAGATCAGTTACAGGACAGGCTTTCCACAGTCCTGCATCAGAGAAATGAATTGCAAGCTGTTCTGGATTCTATGCTTGCAGCAGTGCTGACCGTTGATGTCCATGGAAAATTGATCAGCTTGAACTCTTCTGCCTCAAAATTGTTGAGCCTTGAAAGCGAGAAAAGTATTGGCAAGCCCGTGCACGAGCTTATTCGTAATATTGATTTATTACAGATGATAGAACGAGCAAAAATCGGTGGAGAAGCTGTGGAGGCAGAGATCGAGGTGGCCACCAGTGTGGGCAGTTCTTTTTTGCTGAGCAATTGTGTGCATCTTGTGGATGAGCAGAACATAAGTTTTGGTCTGTTACTGGTGCTCCATGATGTAACAAGGATCCGTCTTCTTGAGAAAATGCGTCAGGATTTCGTGGCGAATGTGTCCCATGAATTAAAAACCCCTATCACCTCTATCAGAGGATATGTGGAAACTGTTCTTGATGATAAGCTTGAGGACAGGGAAAATGCCACCCGGTTTTTAAAAATTGTTTTGAAAAAAACCAACCATCTAAATGCCATTATTGACCACCTTCTCCTGCTCTCACGTATTGAGCAGCAGGTTGAAGATGAAAAGATAGAGTTGCACCGTGAATATGTAAGACCTGTGCTTGAGGAGGCCATTCATTCCTGTACTCCACGGGCAGATAAGAAAAAGATAGTGCTACAGCTTGATTGCCCGGAAAATCTACTGGTGAATATGCATGATATCCTTTTAGAACAGGCAGTTGTTAATCTTATTGTTAACGCAATAAGGTACAGTACTGAAGGGAGTGAAATCAAAATAAGTGCTGCAGCAAAATCAGATACAAATGATTCCCGCATTGTTATTCAGGTGGAGGATTCCGGTGTAGGAATCGGCAAGGAACATCTGCCCCGTCTTTTTGAACGTTTCTATCGTAGCGACAAGGCCAGAAGCAGAAAAATGGGTGGGACAGGGCTTGGTCTTGCCATTGTAAAGCATATTGCCCAGGCCCATAGAGGTGATGTTGAGGTGGAGAGTGTGGTTGGAAAAGGAACTACTGTGTGTATGACTCTTCCTGCATAGGAGGAATCAAGCTACAGCGTTGATGTCCTCCGGCTGTGTCTCTTGAACCTGACATATTTGCCTTTCCGGGTTCGTGGTGGGAAGTCTCCGCCAAAAAGTAAGGGGCGGAAGGTGATAAACTGGTAGCGTTTATCCTGTACAGTGACAATTGGTGGTGCATGGTGGCCTTCAAAATAGTCAAAGCCTTCTTTCAGGTTTTTCCAGAAGGGGAGCCATTTTGAATTTTTATGCATCAGCATATTGGCCCGGGTCATTTTAAAGGGGAAAATATGTACAGGTACCTGATGCTGACCGGAAATAATTGCTGATTCGACAACGGCATAGATTTCATCCATACGGAAATCAGTCATGGCGAAACAGCCTGCAGAAGAACAGCGGCCATGCACCATTAACAGGGAGCCCGTACGTTTACGACTCCTGTCGTATTCGTTTGGATACCCCAGATTGAAGGAAAGGTGGTAGCTGGAATTGGGGTTCAGTTGTTTTGCCCCCACAGTATAAAACCCCTCGGGACTTTGTTTGTCACCTTCCCGTAATTTAGGGCCTAATCTGCCGGAATTGTAACAGATGGGATATGTTTTAAAAAGCCTATAGGTCAGACCGTTTCGCAGCCATATCTCCAGTTGTTTTTCCTGCTTGAAAATTCGGATAAAGACGGAATCTCCCAGATGTTGATCCTGGTTCTTCATGTTTTTCAAGAGTCTCGGGGCAATGCGTTTATAGGCTGCTTCGGATCTGTTGCTGCTGGGAATGGCGTTTCCAGCGACAGACATGTGAGTTGTCTGCAAAAATATAATAGAGAGGAAAAGGATAATCAGACTAAAAGTGCGCATACTGTACGGTGCGAAGGGCTCTGGTTGTTTTTGGTTATAATAGCAATAAATAACTGATCATTGCAAAATTAAGCAGGAAAAACAGGGAAAGTCCAGAGAAATCGAGCGTTCGAAGGGAAAATGTTAATTTCGTTTTGTGCCTTTATAGGTGAAGGCCTTGGCAATCATTTTATAACAGCTCCCTTTATCGATCCCGATATCCTTTCCACAGGGACATTGAATTTTATGTCCATTCATCTGTGAATTATACATTTTCTGGATTCTGTCTTTATGACAGCGAAGGACTTCTCCCTGACCAATCTTGTCATAACGCCACAGTTTTTTCCTGCATGCGGCACAGCGGAGTATCAGCATGATGATTGTGTGATGTACATTAAATTTTCTGACGAACCCGTTCAAGGTCTTTTGGGGCTGCAAGTTTTACCAGACGTACCTTCCTGCTTCTGGGGAATTCTCGTTTGATCATGGTTTTTAACTCTTTTGTCAATCGACTCGCGGGGATGACGAATTGCTGCTCCTGGTAACCAAATTCTCTTAGTTCCAGTGTCATGTCGTCCCGCTTGAGGATGGCAATTCCTCGGTTTCGTTTATAGGATAACAGCTCAATTCCACCAGGGGAACTGATCTTTTTCAGTGTACGTTTAATATCTGTAAGGAGTGTTGCAATATTTGTGAGTGCCATGAAATAGACAAAGGAAGCAAATGATTAATAGTAAATTTTTTAAGAGAACGCTGTCGCTTGATACCTGCAGAACTAACGAGAAATCAGGGCATCCAGTTTTTGGCGCAGTTGTGCTTCGGGTGGTGCCCCGACAATATGGTCAACAGCTTTACCCTTTTTGAAGAAGTAGAGGCTTGGTACACCGCGTATCTTGAAGTGCATGGCTGTTCCCGGGTTGCTGGAGGTATCAAGCTTTGCAATAATAACTTTTCCCAGATAGTCTTTCGTGAGATTTGCAATGATCGGGGCAAGAGACTTGCACGGCCCGCAACTTGGAGAATAAAAATCTACCATCACCGGTAATGATGCATTCGTTATAAAGGATTGGAATTCAGGATCTGTCAATTCGACGGTAACTGCAGCGGTTTTTGTGGGCAGTTTATTCCCACATTTTCCGCATTTGGGAGAGAGGTGTTGTTTGCCTGCCGGGATTCTGTTTTTTGCTGAGCACGAGGGACAAGCAAGAATAATAGTGTTCATGAAAAATCTCCAAGTTGATCTTTTGGCTATACTCCTTAGCTTCTGTTATGTAGAATGTGTGACAGAACACCTGAAGTGTCAAGTGCTTACATTTTGAATAGAACAAAAACATGACAATAGACCTCCACACCCACTCCCACTATTCCGATGGCACCAAAAGTCCGGCCGAGCTGGTACAGCTTGCCTCGATGAGTGGTGTAACAGCCATCGCCATAACAGACCACGATACCATGGACGGGGTTGGTGAAGCAGAAGCTGTGAGTGCAAAGTATGGTGTTGAAGTAGTGCCGGGAGTTGAACTCAGTGTTGTTCACGAAAATCTGGTGCTGCATATCCTCGGCTATTATGTGGATGCACAGCAGAAAGATATGGCCCATGCCCTTACGGTTTTGCAGGAAGCACGGGACAGAAGAAATGAAAAGATCATTGTTAAACTTCAGGAGCTTGGCATTGCGGCAAGCATTGAAGAAATGAAAGAAATCTCCGGTGTCGGACAGACAGGACGGCCTCATATCGCAAAGCTCCTGATGAACCATGGTGTGGTACGATCCATGTCCCAGGCTTTTAACGAATACCTGGCAAAAGGCTGTCGTGCCTATGTGGGCAGGTTTGCTTACAGTGCAAAGGATGCCATTGCTTTTATCAATGCAGCAGGAGGAATAGCCGTGCTTGCCCATCCGATTCAGGTGGACAAAACGCTCTGTGTGTTGAATTCCTTACTTCCTGTATTGAAGGATTATGGGCTTGAGGGAATCGAAACTTACTACCCAAGTCAGAAAAAGAAAATGCAGAAACGAATTCGCAAATTTGCCGCGACAAATGATCTCCTGCTCACTGGCGGCAGTGATTATCATGGCGATATTCGTCCCGGAACACGTCTGGCTGGCGGGCATAATGTGTATGTACCTCCCGAATTACTGGAGACAATGAAAGAACGCCTCAGCAAAAAAGGAACCTTATAATGCATTCGATACTTATCGTTGATGATGAACCTAATTATCTGATTATCCTCTCAGAACTTCTCCGAGATGAAGGTTTTGAGGTTTTTACTGCGCCTGATGGTAAAGAAGGGATGGAAATTGTCCGAGAAGTAGATCTTGATCTTGTTATTACCGATATGCAGATGCCGGGAATGAATGGATTACAGCTACTGGACAGAATCAAAGAAAAGAACAGTCATCTTCCTGTAATTATGATAACGGCTTTTGCTGAGGTAGAAAAAGCTGTGGCTGCCATGCAGGCCGGGGCATTTAATTATCTGGCCAAACCTTTTTCCAATGATGAACTGCTGGTGAACATCAACAAAGCGGTGGCACATTACTCCCTGATTCAGGAAAACAGCAGGCTGCGTAAGGATATGCTCAGTCGTACCGGGTTTTCGGGTATGGTTGGGAAAGATAAGGGAATGTTGCAGGTATATGAACTTATAGAGAAAGTGGCTCCCACTCCTTCCTCTGTTCTTATTACCGGAGAGTCCGGGACGGGAAAGGAACTGGTTGCCAAGGCTATTCATTTCAATAGCCCCAGGGCGGATAAACCTTTTATTACTGTAAACTGTGCAGCTCTTGCTGATAACCTGCTGGAGAGTGAGCTTTTTGGTCATGAAAAAGGCGCCTTCACCGGGGCTGTTGCCATGCGAAAGGGGCGGTTTGAATTAGCGGATGGCGGCAGTCTCTTCCTTGATGAAATTGGCGAGATTCCCCTTGTTTTGCAGCCGAAATTACTACGTGCCATTCAGGAAAAAAGTTTTGAACGAGTGGGCGGCAGTAAGACCTTGAAAGTGGACGTTCGGATTATCAGCGCGACCAATAAGGAAGTGAAAGAAGAGGTGAAGAAAGGAAACTTTCGTGAAGATCTCTACTATCGGCTCAATGTGATCCATGTGGCCTTGCCGGCATTACGTGAACGTCAGGAAGATATCCCGCTCCTGGTTGAATATTTCGTGAAATCGATGGCCGAACGCCTTGGTAAAACGGAACTTGAAATTAATAAAGAGGCCATGCGCCTGCTTGTCAGTCTTCCCTGGGAAGGGAATGTCAGAGAACTGGAAAATACCATTGAACGTGCTGGAATTCTTTGTGATGATAATATCATTACAGAAAATGATGTGCAGCCGGAATCTCCTGGTCGGGACAATAAACAGCAATGGGGGCCGGACTTTGAGCTTGCTCAGCTGATCCCGGAGGATGCGGAATTAAATGATGTGCTCTATGCCATAGAAGATAAAATGCTTCATGAGGCACTTGCTGCCACCGAATATGTGCAGGCACGTGCCGCAGAAAAACTGGGGATTACCAAAAGTCTGCTGCAGTATAAGATGAAAAAGTATGGGATTAAAAAGAGAAAATAGGAATGTCAGGATCCTGAGAAGGCTGGGTAGGTGTAGCGGCTCATAATCATCAACGCTTCGGCGCGTTATAATGACGGCGGGCTCGCTCGGGATTTGATTTCTGTCAGATTTATTTTGAAATATTTCAGATTCAGCGAATATGCTCTTGTTGCGTATAATCAGGAACAGGTTTTACTTGCGTGTTTTATTAAATTTCAGAGATTGCCATTGGCATGCTCTCTTGTAGGGATACTGCTTGAATCAATATTGGGAAGAGATGTTTTAACTCTCAAAAATTGATTTTCAGACCGGAGATGTATAGGAGTAATCTCTTATCACCGTATCCATGTAATTGGTTAGAACTGGCAGGGCGAAGCTCAACTCATTGCTAATTACAAGTTAGTCGCAAAGTGACACTTTTCAAGAAACACCGATTGAGGTTCGTTTTGACGTTCATATTGCAACCATACAGGACTGCCGCTTTCTTTTGCTTCCAAATCTTTACTAAACCACGGTGTATAGACTGGTTTCCTGTCCAGCTTTTTGATGCCCTATCGCATTTTGAGTAAATTGAGGGATTACATCGTGGAAACTGGGAGAAATTGTCTGCCCCATAGATTACCAGTTCATTTTTATTTTCAGAGATGCACATTCTAAGAGGTCGATAATCTGTCATGATATTTTGTCGATATACAATAATTGCCAGCCATATATTACAGTCAT
>JAOZKN010000006.1:0-16618 GCA_029935315.1 Desulfocapsa sp.
CTGGGATTCCTGCCAATGATCCCAGTGTCTGTAGCGGGCACGGTCTGTGTCTGGCCCAGGAACAATGCCAATGTGATTCTGGATATGCAGGAGCTACATGCGAAGAAATAGTTATCTGCTCTCCGGGAAGTATCCGTTCTTGCTACACAGGTCCACCCTCCACCCGTAGTGTAGGCGTGTGTCAGGATGGCAATCAGATATGCAATGCCAACGGCACAGCTTGGGGTGACTGCCTCAATCAGGTGTTGCCTCAGCCAGAGGATTGTTTCAACGGACTGAATGATGACTGTATAGGCGGTGTGGACGACGGTCTTGACGAAGATGGCGATGGGTTTACGACCTGTGACGGAGACTGTTGCGACGCCACGGGAGTGCTCTGTAGTTTCCCCGCCGAAGTAAATCCTTCGGCGATGGAGGTGTACGGAGACGAGGTCGACAATAACTGCAACGGTCTGACGGACGAAGATCCTTTCTCGTGTAGCTCGGGTAC
This sequence comes from Desulfocapsa sp., assembly GCA_029935315.1. Classification (GTDB taxonomy): domain Bacteria; phylum Desulfobacterota; class Desulfobulbia; order Desulfobulbales; family Desulfocapsaceae; genus Desulfocapsa. The sequence continues at coordinate 491 of JAOZKN010000006.1, forward strand.
GAGCTTCTCTTCAGACACGAGTGCCACTAAAGCTTTGGAGATGCTCAATGCTATGGACATCTGCCAGATTTCCCAGAACGGATCATGGGGGATTGTGCCAGGGTCGTACTCACTTACTAGGGCCACGAGTACAGGTACTGTCGACTATCGGCAAGTCGCCGTGATGACCCAGTTTGGAACAGATGCTTCAAACCTTCCAAGGGAAGGTGAAAATATGGCATCGATTTCATCGGGGCGTGCGCGTGATGCCAACGATCCTGACGCGACAGCCGCCCATTCGTATTTATATGTGAATGGGTCTCCGCCAGCGGACTTCGTGGCACCTCACGGCGGGCAGCTCCCGCAGACGAGCACGAGCTGTCCGAACGGTAGCGGAGCTAACGACGCAGTGATGCTAACTGTGCAGCTTAAGGTACCAAGTAATGCGAACTCGTTCTCATTTCAATACCGGTTCTTCTCTCAGGGGTACTGGAACTGGACGTGTACACAGTACAATGACTTCTTTATCACGATGTTAGATTCAAGCTGGCAAGCGGGTCATGGGCAGACACCGATTCCGGCGGACAAGAACATCGTATTCGACATGTACGGGGACTACATCTCTGTTAACAGCCAGCAGTTCTTCACAGTCTGTCCGCCAAAGTCGGGCTATCCATGTCCCGATGGAACGGCTGGTCTCAACGGCACTGGCTATACCCTCGGACCCGGCGGCGGCACTCTATGGCTGACCACCAGCTCCCCGGTCGTACCTGGCGAAAGCATTACCCTGCGTTTTGTCACTTGGGATACCAGTGATGCGCAACTAGATTCTCTCGTGCTCATGGATAACTTTCGTTGGAGCACAGATCTCTCTGACGGCCCGGTCACCACTGATTAATGTCAATAATAGTGGATGCGCCAGCATTTATAACTGTTTGGCGGCCAAGAAGACTGCCAGTAAAACCCTCAACCATTCGCCTGTTGTCTCGAGTTGAACCTACTACTGTTCACCTAAAGTTTTAACTTTTCAGTCAGTTGAGTATCATCCACTCTCTGGATTTTGAGAAGATTCAGGAAACATCTCAAATTGATGCGCTTGTAAATCTCCTTAGATTGGCAGTGATAGCCTCAATTGTTGGGCAACTGAAGAGAAGAACTTTATACAGTATACAAAGACAATATGCGTGCACAGCCGCCGGAATACGCTCTTATCCGCCTAGCCAACGGAAATATGGAACAGTACGACATAGATAAGCAGGAAGAGCTCGATCTTGGTAAGAATGTATGTCCAGCGACAACTTACGCCAATGCACAGGCTGAGAAAAAAGACAAATAATCTGCAAAACAGAACTCTTCATCTGTGTATTTGGAAATCACTTTCCTTTGTTTAACAAATGGAAAACTCATGTCCAAATACACACTTGAGGTCTGAGTCTAATCGTCCTCAATATTCATATCTTTATCCTGCTGAAATATCCAGCCACTATGCTTTTCTCCTCCACTATCTGCATCCGCCAGCGTTTGATGTTGCTGTATAAGACTCATTGCCCCGAAGGGAGAACCAGTCGAAAACCTATTGTGGAGTCGCGAACCCCCCGCGGGGCAAAGTTACGAAATGCTGACCTCGTGTTTTTGGCTTGGGAGTCATATGCGCCGCCACGGAACACTCGATACGAGCCTGAATCAGGTCCCTGGGGATCTATACTGCTTGCAGGGTCAGTATAATAATCGCTTGCATACCAGTCATTGCACCATTCATAGACATTTCCATGCATATCAAACAGACCCCACCTGTTAGGTTGCTTCTTGGCAACCGGCTTGCTGCCTGGTGGATTACCTGCAACATTTCTACTAAGGTCCCCTCCGTCATTATTAAACTCATACCAGCCCGTGGGATCGAGGTTAGAGTTAAAACCAACTCCAGCTGCCTCAACGGGATCGTGGAGATAATCATATTCAATGAGAAAGGACCAGGCAGTGGTGGTTGTGGCACGAGCCGCATATTCCCACTCAGCCTCGGTAGGCAAGCGATAGCCGTTGCACATGGAGTTTATTGGAACTATGCCACAGGTGTAGGTTGAACCAAAAAGGCCGGAACAAGTGCTCAAATCATAGCATTCCGTTAGTGCTGGAGATTCAAGTGTAGACAATCTATTAGCAAAATAGGCCGCCTCAAACCAGTTCAAACTATTTACGGGATAGGCGTGCCCCCCGATACCAGTTGATGGATCAGGATAAATCATTATATTTTCGTAATGATCCTGGGTTACCTCTGTCGTCATCATATAAAACGATTTCGTCATTGTTACCTGATGCTCAGTTTCATTTGTGTACGGACCACCTGGCTCATTGTCAGGGCTGCCCATGGTAAAAGTGCCTGCCGGAATAAGGTTAAATGTCATTCCATTAAAATTACGATATCTCTGTGCACGTGGGGACAACTCAAGGGTGCCGTTTGCTTCTTTGCCAGCGACTTTGCTGGAAAAGGTTTTTCCCTTTACCACATCTGAAACTGCGGCATTGCCAGCCGTACCACCAAGAGGGATAATTACTACCTTATTCGCTGATGATGCCGTTGAACTTAGCATAGCTAAACAGGTTGTGATTCCGATCATCAGACTCAATTGCGTTTGTTTCATTGCCATAATTCTTCCTGTTCCTGGTACCTGTGCTTAATGATATGAGGTGCAGGTGCTATTAATTGATGAACGCCAAGATTTACGAGAATTGATTTTCATATTTGTATGGTTACTTTTAACTATCAACACAATGTAGTACCACAATGTGTCATGCGTCAAGGGTTTTAATGGATTAATCTTTTTCCCTTGATACTTTCCCAATGGAAAGCTAATTCTTATCACTTTACAATGCCACCACCTAACAATATCTTGACAGAAAGCAAGCTCAAATTGTATTCTTAAGTCTAAGAATCGGATTTCAATCTGTGATATTCTATTAGGAGGAAACCGTGCAACTCTCTTCAAGCCTTTCAGAGACAACTCGAGCTGTTAGAGTAGTTTTTGTCTTTTCCTTTTTTCTGTTAATCACCCTGCCCGCCCCCCTTGTCTCTGCTGCCGACGGTGATTTTGCTTTTGCAGCAGCCATGGGGGATAGTAGTAAAGAGGACAAGGGACAAAGTATTTTCGTAGATAGTTCCGGTAACGTTTATACCACCGGTACTTTTAATGGCACAGTGGACTTTGATCCAGGACCAGGAAGCTTTGAGCTTACCAGTGCTGGTTTTCGGGATATTTTTGTGAGTAAACTCGATCGCCGTGGTCAGTTTGTGTGGGCCAGGGCCATGGGCGGCACTCTTGCAGGTGCCGGGGGAAATGGAATTTCTGTTGATATCTCAGGTAATGTATACACCGCCGGAACCTTCAGCGGAACAGTTGACTTTGATCCTGGCCCAGGGAGTTTTAAGCTGACTGTCGCCGGGGGTATTGCTGTTTTTGTCAGTAAACTCGACAGCAGCGGCAATTATGTATGGGCCAAAGTCTTTGGTGATTCTGGAAACACCCGTGGGGAAGGCATTGCAACGGATAGGTCCGGCAACGTCTATACCACTGGTTATTTCTACAACACCTGTGATTTTGATCCCGGACCTGAGACTAAAGAGCTGATTAACGCAGGGGGCGCTGATATCTTTATCAACAAACTTAACAGCAGCGGAAACTTTGTCTGGGCTCAAGCACTCAATGGTACTGACGACGAAGCCGCATTTGGTGTGTCGGTGGATAGCTTCGGCAATGTCTACACCACAGGTTCCTACAAGGGCACAGTCGACTTTGACCCAGGGACAGGTAGCGTTACGTTACCTGACGCTCAGAATCAAGATATCTTTATCAGCAAACTGGACAGCAATGGCGACTTTGTCTGGGCCAAGGCCATCAATGCCCTCGGCCTTGGATACGGGAATGCTATTTCAGTTGATAAGACCGGGAATATCTATACCACCGGTTATTTTCAGTATGCCACCGACTTTGATCCCGGGCCGAACACCTACAAAATATCCCCATCAAATGGTTATTATCAAATTTTTGTCAGCAAACTCGACAGCAGTGGCGACTTTGTCTGGGCTAAGGCCATGGGTGGTACTGCAGAGGATAGGGGAGAGGGAATTTCGGTAGACAGTGAAGGTAATGTTTATACCACTGGTTTCTTTAGGGATATAGCCGATTTTGATCCCGGCCCAGGGAGCTATGATCTGACCAGTGCTGGCGATGGAGATATTTTCATCAGCAAACTTGACAGCAACGGTGACTTTGTCTGGGCCAAATCCATGGGGGATACTTCAGATGACAGAGGGATGGGGATATCAGTAGATGGTTCAGGCAACGTTCACACCACCGGATTCTTTCAGAACAAAGTTGACTTTGATCATAGCTCGGAAAGTTTTGAACTTACCAGCGCTGGCATGGAAGATATTTTCATCAGTTATCTGAGTGGGCCTCATTTGTTCTCATGGCCAATATTTTTGCCTGCCATCATTGGAAACACTATGGAGGTAGATTAGCAGACAAGTGGGACCTGTTTGGCTCCACTTGATAGTGTTTTATAAAAAAGGAGACGTGATGAGCTCGGTGTGGATGCGATCGGAGCAGGATGGGTTACAAATGCTGCTTTAGAGACATTTTACTGGATAAAATACCTCAACCCTTAAATCTGGTATGACACCACTAAATATTTTTCTTTCACTGCCTCCCTGGTTGAAACAAATAATTGGTGACCCGTTCCAACGATACCTGTATCTCGTTCTTATTGTTCTTGGCATTGTTCTCACCCTCTTGCCACAAAACAACTCCCCTCCCCGTGAATTTACAACAAGAGACACCATCCTTTTTTTACCACACCACATGCCCGCATTGCAGGGAACAGAAATCATTCAACCAATACCTGGCCCTCAAGTATCCTCAACTCTCCCTGGTCTCCCATGACACTTCTGCATAGGAGGAAGCAATCCTACTGACCAGCTGCAAGTAACAAACTGCACTCCTGCAAAAGTAGCACATCAAAATAGTCTTTTGGCGAAAGACAGGAAACGATCCAGTAAGGTATTAAAAAGGTGGGGCAATGGTCACCAGAATGCGCATATTACTCTCTTCCGCAGCCCTCACCCCATGTTTTTCACTGATATCGCAGACTAAGACATCCCCTGCCTCCGCAGCCATCTCAGCATCATCGGCACCAAGAAAAAATCCTTTCCCATCAAGTACATGAATACTCAACTGGCCATCGGCAGGATGATTGTGAACAGGGAAAAGTTGTCCCGCAGCAAGGTTAAAATTTAAAATCCTGAAATATGGTGAGTCGTGAAGCAGGAAACGTTTAAATTTCTTTTCATCAAACTCATTACTTTCACTTAAATGTATTAATTTCATAACGTTTATTCCTATTTGAAAATTCAGCTAGCTCGGTTTATGGAACTGAGAACGGCTTTTATGGAAGCAACTATAATATCAGTATCTATTGCAACGCCCCACTTGGTCTTGCCGTTCTCAGTTGTAATTTGTATATAGGCAACAGCCTTTGAACTCGAGCTAACGCTTAATGCGTGTTCATGATATCTGTTTAGAGTAAAGTCACCGGTTATTGCCTGTTTTACTGCAGAGCAGAACGCATCAAGTGGACCATTCCCATTCCCTGAAATTGTTTTTTTCTCTCCCCGGACATTCACCACAGCGGTAATCTCAGCAGACGAGGCCTTCTCATCTTTGTCTATATGACGCTTAACGACATGGAAACTCTCAAGCCTGTAGGGCTCTCTTGTCGCCAGATATGAAGATTCAAAAGCGTCCCACAATTCACTGGCCTTCAGTTCACGTCCAGCCGTATCGGTGACATCCTGAATGATCGCACCAAATTCAGGATGCATCTTTTTAGGCATCTTGAGTCCAAATTCTTTATCCATCACATAGGCAACCCCGCCTTTACCGGATTGGCTGTTAATACGAATAATGGACTCATAGGTTCTGCCAACATCTGTGGGATCGATGGGCAGATAAGGTACCTCCCAGTAGCCATCATCTTTTTCCTGATAGCTCTCAATTCCCTTATTAATGGCATCCTGGTGCGACCCTGAAAAGGCTGTGTAAACAAGTTCGCCGGCATAGGGATGACGAACATGAACCGGGATATTTGTGACCTGCTGAGAAACCGTTATGATGCGGTTAATATCATGGATATCGAGTTTTGGATCTATCCCCTGGGTAAACATATTCAAGGCAAGGGTAATAATATCCACATTCCCGGTACGCTCACCGTTGCCAAAGAGCGTTCCTTCGACCCTGTCACCACCTGCCATCAGCGCAAGTTCAGTTGCCGCCACTGCACATCCGCGATCATTGTGCGCGTGAAGACTGATTGTGGCCAGTTCACGGTTTTTCATATTCCTGCAGAACCACTCAATCTGATCTGCATACACATTGGGCGTCGCCATTTCGACGGTTCCGGGAAGATTAATAACAACAGGATTATCAACTGTGGGTTGCCACACATCCATCACTGCTTCACAGATAGTAAGAGCAAAATCAAGCTCGGTTCCGGTAAAGCTTTCCGGCGAATATTCAAAACGAAATTGAGTCCCTGGAAATTTAGCTGCCTCATCTCGAATAACGGTTGCACCTGTCACCCCAAGGGCTGTGATTTCCTCACGGTTCATTTTAAAAACTACTCGGCGCTGCAGGGTGGACGTCGAATTGTAAAGATGCATCACGACATTTTTTGCACCTTCAACGGCGGCAAACGTTTTTTTGATAAGATGTTCTCTTGCCGGAGTAAGAACCTGAATGGCAACATCAGCTGGAATGAGATCCTTTTCAATAAGGGTTCTGCAAAACTCATATTCCACATCGGATGCGGATGGAAATCCAATTTCAATTTCCTTAAACCCCACATCAAGGAGCAGTTGAAAGAGGCTGAGCTTTTGGCCAAGATTCATTGGCTGCACAAGTGCCTGATTTCCATCACGGAGATCAACACTGCACCATTCAGGAGCACTGGTAATTGTCTTTCCAGGCCATGAGCGATCGGGGAGATCAACACCTTTATAGGCTTTGTACTTTTCCACCGCTTCTTTTTTCATTGCATTCCTCTTTTTTTGTTTCGGCTCCAACGCTCAACCCGACACAAATAAAAAAAGGCCACAGTTTAACGCTGTGGCCTTATCGATTTCGGGTTGTTATGACAAAAACGTTTCAGAACTCTCCAATCTCCACCACAGGGTATTTCTTCTGTGGTGATAGTAGGATATTGCTATATATTTTCTGCTGATACATATCATTCTCTTGAGTTCTTTTTAACGTATAGCAAACAAGTAATCACCATAAGAACATATTGTCAAGTTTCTTCTTTTGTTCAGGGGAAAACCACTCATTTTGGGTGATTATGCAAGAGTTTTCTCTTGCATATTGACATCTACGCCATAGAACGATATATTTCCATTCTTTTACAGAGTATAAAGTATTTTCACACTATAAATGACACTGTTTTGAAAAATCTCAACATACGAAAGGATGAGGATTCATGGGAAAAATGAGAGGCTCCGAAGCCATTATACAATGCCTTCTTGAAGAAGGGGTTAAAACAATTTTTGGTTTTCCTGGAGGTGCAGTAATTGACCTCTATGATGACCTTCTGGATTCTGAAGTAAACCACGTACTTGTTCGTCACGAGCAGGGTGCTGTACATGCTGCAGATGGTCTTGCCCGAGTAACCGGAGATGTTGGAGTTGCACTCCTTACCTCCGGCCCCGGTGCCACCAATGGCGTAACCGCCATCGCCACGGCTTATTTAGATTCGATCCCCATAGTTATCCTTACCGGCCAGGTACCAACACCCCTTATTGGTAATGATGCCTTCCAGGAAGTTGATATCGTCGGTATCACCAGGCCATGTACCAAGCATAATTACCTGGTAAGCAAAGCAGAGGATCTTGTTCCTACAATTCGCGAAGCTTTCCATATCGCTAAAACAGGGCGTCCAGGGCCAGTGCTTATTGATTTACCAAAAGATGTTGTAGCAACAATGGTTGAATTTAGCGAGAAAAAGCCTGTCCGCATGCAAAACTACCAGCCCACTTACGAACCCCATATGGGCCAGGTGGAAAAAGCGTGTAAAGAGATTGTAAAGGCCAAACAGCCTGTTCTCTACGTTGGTGGTGGTGTTATTCTTTCCAACGCCAGCGACGAACTGACCGAGCTTGCCAAAAAACTTAATATTCCTGTAACCATGACTCTGATGGGCCTTGGTGCATTCCCCGGGAGTGACGACTTGTCCATGGGAATGCTCGGTATGCACGGAAGTTACACTGCAAACATGGCCGTTGCCAAAAGTGATGTACTTATTGCAGTTGGTGCCAGATTTGACGATCGTGTTACTGGTCGAATTGATGCATTTGCCCCACACGCTAAAATCATTCACATTGATATCGATCCGACCTCCATCAGTAAAAACGTGAAGGTTGATATTCCCATTGTTGCCGATTGTAAACATTCACTCACTGCAATGAACCAGTGGCTTGATAACTGCGGAGAAAATCTTGACGATCTCTGTAAGTCGCACACGCCATGGATTGAAACCGTAGCTGATTGGACAGCGAAACACCCAATGGCATATATCGATGAAGGGGAAACAATCAAGCCTCAGTATGTTGTTGAGAAACTTGACGAACTGACCCAGGGTGACGCTATTATCACCACAGAAGTTGGCCAAAATCAGATGTGGGCCGCGCAGTTCTATAAATTTAATAAACCAAGACGCTTAGTTACTTCCGGTGGTCTTGGAACCATGGGCTATGGCCTACCAGCTGCCATTGGTGCTAAAATGGCATTTCCAGATGCTACTGTTATCGATGTGGCAGGAGATGGTTCCATTCAGATGAACATTCAGGAACTGGCCACCGCCAAACAATACGGTGTCAACGTTATCGTCTGCATCCTGAACAACAACTACCTTGGGATGGTACGTCAGTGGCAGGAACTCTTCTATGATAAACGCTATGCAGCGACTGTTATGGAAGTCACTCCTGATTTCTGTGCCCTTGCTGAAGCTTATGGTGCTGTGGGTATTCGCGCTACCAAGACCAGTGAGGTTGAAGACGTTATCAAGCAGGCACTTGAAGCTGTAAAAACAAGTACTGTTATCCTTGACTTCCGTATTGCAAGGGAAGAGGGTGTTTTTCCAATGGTACCTGCAGGAAAGGCTACCACTGAGATGCTTCTCGTCTAACAGGCGTGATACTCCTTTACACTAGCAAATCTGAAAGATGCCTGAAGAATAATCAGGCATCTTATGAACATATTATTACTCACAGGATAAACCGATGAAACATACGCTCTCAGTTCTTCTTCAAAACAAACCGGGGGTTCTTTCCCGTGTCACTGGACTTTTCAGTGGCCGAGGCTTTAACATTAAAAGCCTTTGTGTAGCAGAGACACTTGACCCTTCTCTCTCCTGCCTGACATTGGTAACCAATGGAAATGATGCCATTGTTGAGCAAATCACCAAACAGTTACACAAACTGATTGATGTTATAAAAGTCACCGATATCAGTGAAGGTGAGTTTGTTGAAAGAGAAATGGCCCTTATTCGGGTAAAAGCCGAAAATACCACCCGTGCAGAAGTATTACGTGTTATCGATATTTTTCGCGGCAAAGTTGTTGATGTCAGCTCCAAATCCTATTCCGTAGAAGTCACCGGATCAGCCAATAAGATTCAGGCTATTATTGACATTTTACGACCCATAGGAATTAAAGAGATCGTACGCACCGGAACAATTGCCATGGCAAGGATGCCGAAGAAATAGTATTACAGTGCTGTAAAGGCACGTATAGGGTTGTCAGATAAAAGCAGATTACACCGTCTCTGGTCGTGATCTGCTTTTTGTTGTGTCAGTCCACCACTTTATAACTCGTATAACATTATGACACATCCAAGGATTCCACTTGCCAGGGAAGGTTATCCTTTCATCGCATTTGCAGCGTTTGTAACCCTCATAACAGCAATACTCGGCTATGAGCTTGTGGCCTGGCCTTCGCTTCTGCTGACAACCTTTGTTGTGGCATTTTTCCGTGATCCTGAACGTATGACGGATGCCCCTGCTGACAGTCTTATTTCACCAGCTGACGGAAAAGTGATCGTTATCGATGAACAATTTGATGATGTCTATCTTCAGGAGCAGGTTATTAAAGTCTCCATTTTCATGAATGTCTTCAATGTCCATGTGAACCGTATCCCTTTTAATGGAAAGGTCAAAAATATTCTTTATAAACCCGGGCAATTCTATTCTGCTGACAGCGAGAAAGGTGCCCTCTTAAATGAACGCTGTGGGGTGGTCATGGAGACCACCACTGGTAAGCGAATAGCCTTTGTACAGGTAGCTGGCCTTATTGCCCGGCGTATCGTCAACTGGCTTGAACCTGATGACCAGGTCCAACGAGGTATCAGGTTTGGGCTCATTCGTTTTGGGTCTCGTGTTGACCTGTACCTGCCAAAAGACAGTATCATAGCAGTTAAAATCGGGCAAAAGGTACGAGCCGGTGAAACTGCCATAGCCACTCTTCAGGCTTAACCGTTCCAATCACCAGAGCAATACTATGAGTAACCAATCTCAACATATGGATAATCGTTTTTATCCCCTGCCGTGCATGTTTACACTAGCCAGCCTGTTCTGTGGTTTTTATGCCATTGTTTCAGCCATCAATGCTGAATTTAAAACAGCTGCCATTGCAATCCTTGTGGCTTCTATTTTTGACGCCCTGGATGGAAGAGTTGCCAGAATGACCCACAGTACAAGTAAATTTGGCGCTGAACTCGATTCTCTTTGTGATATGGTCTCTTTTGGGGTTTCCCCTGCTGTCCTCGCATTTCTCTGGGCACTGCAGCCATATGGACGGTATGGCTGGCTGGCCGCTTTTTTATATGTTGCAATGACCTCGCTCAGACTGGCAAGATTTAATTCCCAGGACTCTGAATCAGAAAGTAAAAACTTCGTGGGCCTGCCCTGCCCTGCTGCGGCAGCCATGATCTCAGCATCTGTACTCTTTTGTTACTTTTTAGGAATTATAGGTGAAGTGAAACACATCTCATTACTATTACTGGTTTACATCCTCTCCTATCTGATGGTTTCAACCCATACCTATTTTAGTTTTAAGGAGTTGCCCACCTTTTCCTTCAAGCCTTTTCAGATGCTCGTTGGCTTTCTCCTTCTTTTTATCCTGGTAGCTTCCGAACCGCAGATCATGATCTTCACTCTTTTTCTCATTTATCTTGCCTCAGGACCGGCGTATGGCCTTATTCGAAAAATCCGTGCTTCAAAAAAGCTGGCTCTCCCTTTTAAGAAAAAAAAAAAATAAGTAACGCTTAAGCCAGAACACAAATACTCTATTTATAAGAAAGGAATTATCATGAGTGAAAATACTAAAAAATATAATGTTGCAATCGCCGGCGCCACCGGTGCAGTTGGTGGTGCCATGCTGGAAGTCCTTCAACGCAGGAACTTTCCCATTAATGAGCTGAGACTTCTTGCCTCAGAACGCTCCATTGGCAAAAAGATTAAATTTGATGGCCGGGAGATTGTGGTCCAGCTGCTCTCTGAAGATGCATTCGAAAATATTGACATTGCACTTTTCTCAGCCGGAGCCACACGTTCGCTAGATTTTGCTCCCGCTGCCGCAAAAGCCGGTGCTGTTGTTATTGACAACTCCAGTGCCTATCGCATGGATCCTGAAATTCCCCTGATTGTACCTGAAGTTAATCCAGAGGCAATTGCCCAATATAAAAACCACGGAATCATCGCCAACCCGAACTGTTCAACCATCCAGATGCTGGTTGCCTTAAAACCTATCCTCGATAAGGTCGGCATTAAACGTCTGGTTATTTCCACTTATCAGGCTGTCTCCGGAACCGGAGCCGATGCAATTAAAGAACTTGATGCACAGACTAAAGCCTACGCCAAAGGCGAAGAGATGAAAGCATCTGTGTATCCGCACCAGATTGCTTTCAATTGTCTGCCACAGATCGATACCTTCCTCGAAAACGGATACACCAAGGAAGAGATGAAGATGGTCAATGAAACCAGGAAAATTTTTGATGATGATTCCATTGCCATAACTGCTACAGCTGTACGGGTTCCTGTATTTTATGGCCACTCAGAATCTATCAATGTGGAGACGAAAAGTGAAATCAGCGTAGCTGAAGTAAAAAAACTCCTGGCCTCAGCACCCGGTGTAAAACTTGTCGATGACCCTGAAAAAGGACACTATCCACTGGCCACCGACTGTGAAGGAGAATTCGAAACCCTCGTTGGTCGTATTCGAAAAGATGAATCCATTGAGAATGGACTGAACTTGTGGGTAGTCTCAGATAATATCCTCAAAGGCGCAGCACTCAACACAGTGCAGATTGCTGAAGTCATAATAAAAGACTACAAATAATAAACGTGCGCATCATCAGCGGCCAAGCCCGGGGAAGAAAACTTTTTACTCCCGGACAGTCAAAAGACATTCGCCCGACATCCGATCGATCACGGGAAGCTCTTTTCAATATTATCGGGCAAAGAATTAAAGGGGCACGGGTACTTGATTTATATTCAGGCACCGGTGCTCTTGGTCTTGAAGCACTGAGCCGTGGAGCAAAAGATGTCGTTTTGGTGGATCTGCACCAGAAGGCTCTTGACCTTAGCAGAAGAAATCTTGAAATCTGTATGCAGAGTATTGATCTTGCAGAATGTGGTCAGGCACGTATAGTAAAACATGACCTGCGTCGTGGTGTAGGGATAGCATCTCTAGCAGATGCTACTCAACAAGCATCTTTTGATCTTATTTTCCTGGATCCACCCTACGGCAAGGGACTGGCTGAAAAAACATTAGAGGATATTGATGCAAGTCAGTTGTGTGCCGACAACGCACTTATTATTGCCGAGGATGACAGTAAAGCAACACTTCCTGACTCCTTTCCCATTCAGCTGACTCTCTCAGACCAGAGACGTTACGGTATGAGCAAATTCTGGTTTTACACTACAAAAAACAGAGGTGAGTGCTGCCCGCCAGCCAACTGAATCATGTCTGCCAATAAACAACACACTGGAAAAAGTCTGGCCGTATACCCCGGAACCTTTGATCCCATTACCATGGGGCATCTGGATATTATTGACCGGGCATTGAATCTCTTTGATAAAGTTATTATAGCAATCGCCATTAATCCCGGGAAAAAGCCCCTTTTCTCCCTGGAGGAACGGGTTGAAATGGTAAAAAAATGTTTTCCCGAGGATTACTCAAGGATTGAAGTTGATACGGTATCAGGACTCCTTGTCCAATATGCACAGCAGAAACGTGCCACGGCAATTATTCGAGGCTTACGAGCCGTTTCCGACTTTGATTATGAGTTTCAGCTTGCACTTATGAATAAAAAACTTGAACGAGAAGTCGATACCATTTTTCTTATGCCGGGTTTTCGCTGGATCTATATCAGCTCTTCAATTATAAAAGATGCAGCAAGACACGGAGGTGACGTGTGTGAACTTGTACCTGAGCACGTCAACAAACGACTCCTTCACCTGTTTAAGAATAATTAAACTCTGCTATCTACTCCCAATGGCAGCTACCAAGGACTCTCCTCTCCCATCATCTAAACGCAGATTATTTCTCTTCTGCGCTGCCCTGACTGCTCTTTACCCGCTATTTCGTTTTCTTGGTTATACTGTCCCCCGTAAACCAAAGATTATTCAAATCTCCATCCCTCTTGCCGCAGGTGAGTTCCACCAGGGTCAGGATTATATTCTTTTTGATAATGGTCACGAGGCATGGGCCGTTTCCAGGCGTTGTACGCACCTGGGGTGCACGGTCAACTACCACGAAAGAGAAAAGATCATTGAATGTCCCTGTCACCAAAGCAGATTTACCGAGACTGGTAAGGTCTTACACGGGCCTGCAAAACGAGATCTACCTCAATACAAGGTGGAAAAACTTGATGACGGTGGGTATATTATAACCATCTAAGGCCATAGCTATCCACTGAATCAATGAAAATACTGAATCAATCATTTGTCCTGTTTAAAGAAATGAAATGGGGAGAATATTCTCTGCTGTCCCTCTATATTTCTGTTCTTTCTGGTATTCTTGTAGCCTTTCAGTATAATCCAGCAACCCCTTTCTACTCAATCTCCACCATTGATTTACTGGTTCCATTCGGAGCCTATTTTCGCTCTCTTCACTTTTATTCAAGCCAACTTTTTTTCCTCTTCTGCATCTTTCATTTTATCGCTATCCTGGAAGAAGCACAGGCCTTATCAGGCAAACAGTGGATCATGCTGACCTTAAGCATTCCCGTGGTATTACTGGTCCTTTTTACTGGCTACGTCTTACGTGCGGATTCCACAGGGTTTTCAGCAGGTATGATTGCTGAGTCTATCCTCCTTGATATTCCCCTCGTTGGCAGTAGCGTTAACGGTCTTCTCTTTTCTATTACCGATAATGGAATGACACGAATCTATGTGAATCATATCATAGGATTTAGCCTGCTCTGGGGATGGATGGTCTGGGGACATGTCAAAAAATACAGAATATCTTTTAATCGAAACCTGTTGCTCTGCACGGGAATACTTATATTTTCTGTTTTTATAGCTGCTCCTTTTGATCCAGATCAGCTGGGGGTGACCCATATTGCAGGTCCCTGGTTCTTCCTGGGCCTTCAGGAACTGCTCAGATATTTATCTCCCCTTATGGCCGGAGTACTCTTTCCTTTAACTCTTATTACAGCACTTCTCTTACTGAAGAGAAAAGATTCACGTTACTCTATTGTTCTAAGCTTTATCGCTGGATGGTTACTTCTCTACGTTGTGTTAACAGGAATTGCATTAAGCAGGTAGGACGAGTTGCTCACCCCCAAACGAGAAAAGGCCAGCTGAACAAAAGTTCATCTGGCCTTTTTTATACTACTGCAGATGGGTAATGAATCATCCGGATTTTATTTACCAGACAACTCCTTGCGAAGACTACCAATCTCGTCAACAAACAGTTTTCGAATATCCGCAAGCTCCTTTTGCACAAAGGATGCTAGTTGTTCATCGTCCCCTGCGGCCTTAAAGGACTGCTTTTCTGTACCACTTTCATCAGAAGTCTCATCCATGGTATCCTGTTCAGCATCAGTTTGCTCTGTATCGTCCAGGCTTTGGGAATGCTCAGCCATAAGCAAATCCATCTCTTCACGTTGCAGCACTAATAATCGGCTGGTACTTGAAAACAAGGATTCCTGTACCCTGTCAGATGACACCTCACTATTATCACTCATTTCAAGACCAGACACGATCTCCTGCATCAAGGCTATACCATTTTCACTATTCTGATCCTTCTCAAGATACTGACATACAGTGGACAATAACTGTAAAAATGTTTTGTCTATGTAACTGGTTTCTTTTGCGCCGCGGATTTTGTTTAATTCTACAAAAAGGTCCTGAATACCATCTTCAGTAATGTTTTTTGCTAACGTGCCGCCTAAGATGGCAAGAGATTCATATTTACCACTATCAGAATCAAAGACATCTTCTTCGGGAGATTCTTCAACACTATCACTGTATGCTTCTGTATCATCGAATTCTTCTCCCGGCAGGAGATCCACAGCTACATCATCAGCAACAGCTTCGAAAACGACCTCGCTATCAGCATCGTCTTCGGCAAGAGCGATTGCTGCAGTTTCACCACTTTCTCCAGGTACTTCAAATTGAATTAAATCGTCTTCCTCATTCTCTGTATCATCAGTTATCGTGAGGGATTCGGCGACTTCAACACCTGGAACAGAAAAAGTAATTTCATCGTCATCACTCAGATCATCGGACTCAACTTCAAAAGCAATTGTATCATCAGAATCCATATCAGCTGCCGGTAATGAATCTTCAGCAGTAGAATCCTGACTACTTTCAAGTTCAGGTTCTTCATCAAGGAAGGCCAGTTCGCTTGCAGCTGCTACTACACCTATTTCCTCAATCTCATGTTCGTCGTCACCGGTATCCTCCTGAAAGAGTGCAGGCTCCGGATCCGAGACGTTTTCTTCAATATCAACGATATCATCGCTGACAGTTGCAGTTACGCTCTCATCTGCATCATCAAATTGACTTAATGCTGCAACCAGACTCTCTTCATCTTCAGGGTTCTC
>JAOZKN010000006.1:16718-59381 GCA_029935315.1 Desulfocapsa sp.
CATCATCAAATTGACTTAATGCTGCAACCAGACTCTCTTCATCTTCAGGGTTCTCATCGGTGAAATCCAGTGCCTGATCAGCAGCATCATCGTCGTCACCAAAGTCACTCAAGCCTGCCACGTCCTCTTCATCATCAAAAAGGGCTTGTTCAGTGCTCTCTTCCTCGACCTCATCAAATGCACTTAAAGCTGCAGCAAGGCCTTCTTCAGCCACAAGGGATTCATCGTCTGCTTCAAGAATTTGTTCTCCTTCAACTTCTGTGTCCCCTTCAGTTTCATCAAACGCTTCAGAAAGTGCAGCAATTAACCCATCTTCATCACCTGGAGTATCATCATCTGC
Source organism: Desulfocapsa sp. (assembly GCA_029935315.1). Classification (GTDB taxonomy): domain Bacteria; phylum Desulfobacterota; class Desulfobulbia; order Desulfobulbales; family Desulfocapsaceae; genus Desulfocapsa. The sequence continues at coordinate 17,059 of JAOZKN010000006.1, forward strand.
TTGAGAAATTTCTTCTTCAATCTCAGCACCCCAACCTTCTGATGACGAGGCTACTTCATCATCAAAAAAGTCGCCAAGACGACTTTCAATTGCCTCAGAACCCTCATCATCGAAATCAGAGGACATACTGCTTTCATCAAAACCGCCGTCATCGTCTGCACCTGACAAAGCAGGAGCCAATGCCCCATCACTCATAGGAAGAGATTCTTCATCGGAGTCATCGTCTGCTTCAGTTTCAACATCCACACCCATAACTGTAGAGTCTTCTTCTGTAGCATCACCACCAACATCTTCTACGTCAAGTACATCGTCGTCTGCTTCAATATCATCCCCTACGATTGCATCTGGAGTTACTGTGGGGGAGGCAACAGAGAGATCGCCTGCAAGTTTTTCCACGCTGAAACTACTGTCTTCATCTATTTCAGCAAGTGCAGGCGAAACACCTCCATCTTCAAAAGGCAATGCATCCTCTTCTGATTCATCATCAGCCTCAGTTTCAACATTGACTCCTTCAAGGGCTTTATTCTTATCACTGTCACCATATTCGTCCGTGACCATCTCGTCCTCACCAAACACGGAGCTTAGACGAGAACTCACATCACTGGCCACATCATCTTCAGCAAGAGCAATTTTTGCATCAGGCTCAGTTTCTGTTGCAGACATGGCTGCCGGAGATTCTTCAGCAACAACGGGAATTTCTTGTGGAAGATCCTTATCTTCAGGGGTAGCTATTACCTCACTAACCGCGGCAGAGGGAGGAGCATCCCCGGCAATTGCTACCTTAAACTCTTTAAACTTGGACACTTCTGCTAAAAGAAGCTTTTTTTGTTCTGGCGCAGATAAGGTATTGCCTGAAACCTTTTCCAACACTTCATAAAAGGAGTGAAGCAAAACAAATGCTTCATTTTTGGACTTGCTGCGCATCTTATTAATGTATGCACTCAATGACCCTATTCCCTGCAACAAAATAATCTTAGGTCGATCATCAGCAAAAACTACTTCAAGACGTTTAACTTCATCTCCGAGTTTTTCTAATTCAACATCGTTTATTTCCCAGTCAATTCCGAGAACCTGTGCCTTTAATCCCTTTAATTCGTGAATATTTTCTTTGTTTTGGATGGATCCACCTGCTGCGGTAGAAGGTTTAGTCTCAGTACTCTCAACATCTGCGTCTGCTTCGCCAGTCTCAGACGGTTGTCCAATCTGCCCTTTTAACTGATCAAATTTTTGCACATCAGAAAGTAGCAGTTTTCTTTTCTCACCCTCTCCCATATTCTCATCTGACAGAACAATGACTTCAAGATTGTGGTAGAAAGAGAGCAATAATTTAATAGCATCAGGATGTGCACTTGCTTTTTCCTTAAAAATGTACTTCCCGATTTTACTTAATCCCTGGACATAAACCTGCTTGATTTTATCACCGGCCCAAATTTCTCCAAGATCAAGAAGTTCATCCTCAAGCTGCTTTAAAATTTCGTCGTTAATTTCCCAGTCAATGGAGAGAATTATAGATTTTAGCTGGGCAATAGGTGATTCATCATCCCCGGAAATTCCGAACATGTCAATCGAGTCATTGCTCTCTTCCATATCAACGGTCAAATCATCTTCAAATTGGTTTCCGCTCAGCTGTGTCACCGTTCACGTCCCTAGAGTAATTTTTTCTGTATAGAAACAACCGTTGAAGAAATAATTTTTTTCAAGGTTGCTGCAACATTATATCCGGTTATTGCACTTGCTTCAAAGTCAGGTACTTTCAAACGACTGTTCAAATCTCTACGCAATACAGATGTGGGCAGGATAGGTACACCATGATCTTTCAAATCGACTTTATTATACTGAATGACCAGCGGTAATTTGAAAATGGATTCTTTATATGCCAACAGGTTTTCATGGAGCTGGTTCAGTGATCGAATATTTTTTTCACGCTGTTTCTCCATGGCATCGGCAACAAATACCACACCATCAACACCTTTAAGAACCAGTTTACGGGTGGCATTGTATTTTACCTGGCCTGGAACAGTATAGAGCTGAATTTTAATATCGTATCCCTTGATCTGTCCCATGTCGAATGGAAGAAAATCAAAGAACAGTGTTCGGTCGCCATGGGTCTTTAAACTCACCATTTCCGACTGAATCTGGCTGCGAAACTTGCGATTGACATACTCAAGATTTGTGGTCTTTCCACATCGCCCGGGACCATAATATACTATTTTGACCTGGACAACTTTGTCTTTTAGATTGATAAAACTCAAACTCTTACCCCCAACTAAGCATAGTTGAATTGTTCAGGAAATTTACATAGTAAACCATCAGTCCTCATTACTTCCCCAAACCTTTCGTATCTGCTCTATTGCTTCAACAACATTTAATCGTAAGAACCCAAGAGAGATATCTTTGCCAAACATGGAAATAAGCAAAAGTTCATCATCTACTTTACTGAAATGAATATTGGATTCCTGACCTTTATGAAAAAGCAATGAGAATTCAGCCTCCCCAACCAGTTTTGCCATGGCGTCAACAGTGGCAAAATTGCCTGCAGCGAGTGCGGCGAACGAATAGACATCATACTTACTCTCGCCATTATCCTTAGCTGTTATAATATTGCCTGCCATATCGATGATAATAACGCAGTCGACACCAAGCTTAATGAGCTTATCGGCCAAGATCGTATCGATCTGTTCTAATTGTTCCTGACTGACGATTCCATAATTCATCCCGCTTACCTCTTTCTTAATTATGAGTTAACTTCGTCAACTCTTCATGACTGATATACTTGCAACTACTCATTGCGATAAAACTATTTTGCAACTCTCTTTATTGAACAGCAGGCATTATCGACTGCAATATTTCTGCTTTACCAAAAGAGCAACTCTCTTTCACGAAATATAACAAATAGTATATACACTTAACCAATTTTCAGTATACGACAGATTCTTAATGATATGAAGCTGTTTTTTTATTTTCATTAAAAAAATCACAGCGATAGTTCAAAACCGCAGCTTCAACGGAAAATGCTTAAACCCTAACATACTGATTTGACAATGCTTGAAGAGAGCCCAAACAGCGCAAACTCAAACCCACAGGCTCACATGGCTAAATGCATCCACATCCACAAGACCAAGATCTGTAATTTTTAAATGGGGGATGACAGGAAGTACGAGAAAGCTCATAAACATAAATGGATCTGGAACTTGAGCACCTAAACCATCAACTGCCCTGAGCAAATCAGCAAAATTCAGTGCCACCGTTTCAGCATCCTTTGTTGACATTAACCCTGCAACATCCAAAATCAGACTGGCTCTCACTTTACCATCCGCTACAACTGCAAGCCCCCCGCCCTGGTCGATAATGGTCTGCACAGCAAGGAGCATATCTTCATCACTGGCACCCACGACTGTGATGTTGTGGGAATCATGTCCCACTGTTGAGGCCAATGCCCCCCTTTGCAACCCCAGTCCCTGTACAAAGCCAAGCCCAATATTTCCAGTGGCATGGTGCCGCTCCACCACTGCAATTTTCAGAATATCTCTCTCTGTATCTGCAACAGCTAAATCAGCAACAACTTTCATTTCAAGTTCGACCGATTCTGTAATCAATTGATCTTTTATAATTTTTATAACCCTTGCATTTCTCCCCTCAGCAGGAATGGCAAAGGACAAAGAACCCGTATCGACATGGATGGAATCAAATACCTGAGGATATTGCTTTGGCAAGTTCCTCCTTTTATCGGGAACGGAGACCGTACTTTTTTTATATTCTACCCCCCTCGAGAACACCTTTTCAACGTGTATATCCTGTAAGTCTTGAAACAGAACAAGATTGGCCAGGTATCCTGGAGCCACAGCCCCAACAGCCGGCAAAGCGTAATAGTTTGCAACATTAATTGTTACCATCTGGATTGCGGTTACAGGATCCATACCCAGACCGATAGCCTTACGAAGAATACGGTCCAGGTGGCCATTTTCTAATAATTCCTGGGGATGGCAATCATCTGTAACCAGCAAACAGCGATGACTATTTTGAGCAGTCACCACAGGCAGCAGACTTTTAAGATTCCTGGCGGTAGACCCTTCACGAATAAACAGATACATACCTGAACGTAGCTTTTCCAGTGCTTCCTCCGCTGTTGTACATTCATGATCCGAAAGAATACCACTACCAACATAGGCTTGCAGGTCTTTACCGCTTAACCCTGGCGCATGTCCATCCACTGGCATTGCCCTCTTCTTTGCAGATTCGAGTTTTGCCAGCACCTCATCATCCTGCAAGAGAACACCTGGAAAATTCATCATTTCTGCTAAGCCCAATACCCGTGGCTGAGAGAGAAGTTTATCCAAGACCTGGCTATCGAGTATTGCACCTGAATTTTCAAGATGGGTGGCAGGAACACAGGAAGGTGCCATACAAAAAATTTCGGTTAATAGTCCTTTACTCTCCTCGAGTAAATATTCTATACCGGCAAGACCAGCGACATTGGCGATTTCGTGAGGGTCACAGACAACAGTTGTGGTACCATGTCCAATGACTGTCTCGGCAAACTGTGCAGGACTGAGCATTGAACTTTCGATATGAATATGGCCTTCCATAAACCCGGGTGCTACATAAGCTCCATGACAATCAACTTCTCTCTCTCCAGAATACTGACCAATCCCAGCTATATGATCTTCACAGATGGCAACATCACCCGGAACAATATCTCCACAGAATACATCTACAATTTTACAATTTTTCAAAACAACATCGGCGGGGATAAGACCCCTGGCCATTGAAATCTGTTTTTTTATGGAACTTTGTTTTTTTATTACCATCTTTTCACGCTCTGACAGAATTTGTGGTTAGCAATCAACAGAAGGAATTCATCTCAATACTACTATGGCTTCCCACGGAAAACAAAACTTTTTGTTCAATTTGACCATTGCAGGAGCACATTGAATCTGCTACAAAACAACTGGTGAAATTATGAAAAAACTAAAAGCTCCAATCCCCGTACTTGCGGCAGGTTGTTACCTGATTGACAGCCACTGCCATCTTGACATGGACTGGTACGAAGAAGACCTTGACCATGTACTTGATCGCGCAAAATCCCAGGGGATACGTGCCATAATAAGTATAGGAATTGATGAAAAAAGCTCTTTCGCTGCTGTTGCACTTGCCAAGCGCTATCCGATGATAAAAGCCACCGTCGGCATCCATCCCCACGACGTTGCACACATCAATAGTGCTACCTACGATCGCTTGCGGCAATTAGTTGCAGAGAACAGAGAACATATCGTCGCATTTGGAGAAATTGGACTTGACTACGCCAAAGAATACTCGCCTAAAAATGTTCAGCTACAGGCATTCAAGGAACAACTGGAACTGGCAAAGGAGTTGGAATTGCCAGTGATAATTCACGACAGGGATGCCCATGACGATTGCCTGACATTACTGGAAGCAGCAGCCCCCTTTCCCCAAGGGGGAGTCATGCACTGTTTTTCCGGAGATACGCATCTCGCCAAAAGGGTACTCGCGCTGGGTTTTTATATATCCATCCCCGGGGTTGTTACCTTTAAAAATGGAAAAACCCTGCAAGAGACTGCCGCACAAGTCCCTCTGGAATCCATGCTCATTGAAACCGACGGCCCTTTCCTGGCACCTGTACCGTGGCGAGGAAAGCGCAATGAACCATCCTATCTACCCTATATCGCAGAAAAAATAGCTGAGCTAAAAGGTATACCCATTGAAGCTGTGGCAAAACAGACAAGCATTAACACCCAGACGCTCTTTCACTTTACTCTCAACAACTAATTCTCAATGAGCATCCTCAAAAACCTGGAAAACATTCGCAACTCAATTACAGAAACTGCCAATTCCTGCGGCAGAGATCCTGCGAACATCAAATTACTGGCTGTTTCAAAACGTCATCCTGTGACAAGTATTCTGGAAGCGATGGAAGCAGAACAGTTTCTCTTCGGTGAAAATTATATGCAGGAAGCCGTGAAAAAATGCAAGGCTATTCCCGACGCCTCCTTTCATTTTATTGGGCATATACAGAGCAATAAGGCAAAAACTGCTGCAGAACACTTCAGTATGGTGGAAACCGTAGACAGACTTAAACTTGCAAAGGCATTACATAAGCATCTCGAAAAACTTTCCAGAAAACTGGATATTCTTATTCAGGTAAACATAGGCAATGATCCGAAAAAATACGGGATGTCTCCTGACAACACCGAGGCACTTCTCCAGGAGATACAAGCCCTGCCACAACTCCGGCCCAGAGGCTTGATGACAATGCCGCCTTTTGCAACAGATCCTGACGAGACCAGAAACTATTTCAGACAATTGCGTCTGCTGGGTGCAAATTGTGCTGAGAAAAATCTTTTTTTCGATAACAGTAAGGTAGAGTTATCAATGGGGATGTCGCATGACTACCGTATAGCCATCGAGGAAGGTTCTACGATTATCCGTGTTGGAACGGCAATCTTTGGTGAGCGGCCGATAAAATAACAAAAAAAAGGCGTTACCCATTCAGAGTAACGCCTTTCAATCTTAGCTTGTGGTACTACCGGGATCAGACTTTCTTGGCAGAAGCTCGCTTAGCAGCTTTCAATGGGTTAATACGGACTGTAATGACCTTAATTTCCGGTTTTGCATGGGTAGCAAAGTTACAAATCCCCAGACGCCATTTAGATGCAGGCTGAAGATAAGAGCTACAAAACTGTGAACCCGCCTCTTCTACTATTCTATCGCATCCTTCACAACTCTCAACAACAGGTTGGAAATTTCTCTCACTAAAACTCAAAGCAGCTTGATTCTGCATGCTGTCCTCCTCAATGTAAAACAGACAATTTTATATAAAACTTAACTAGCGCATATTCTTCTTCAACAAAATTTAGAACTACACAACATACTAACAAAATCCCCTCTTCACAAGAACAAAAACACAATCTCTCATAAAAACTGACCGGCAAGATTTCAAAAGGTTACACGGACGGTTCTTTCCATCCATATCCCCATCAATGTTCCCCAAACAAACAACATGGCAGACCTTGTGTTCCTGCAGGACAGTTAGCAGAGGCAGCGATGTCCTCCAGGAGTGAACAATCACAGATATTCACGAATCTAGTCCGGATATCAAATCCTCAGGCCTGGAATTTTTTCCAGTTACGAACCATATCCACCAGGGTCCTGACTCCTGTACCGGAAGGGCCTTTAGGAATATAATTCTTTTTAGTAAAACCCCATGCTGTGCCAGCAATATCCATATGTGCCCATGGGGTATCACCCACAAATTCCTGTAAGTATGCAGCAGCAGTTATGGATCCTGCCCCTGGTCCTCCGGTATTTTTTATATCAGCCACATCTGAATCAATCTGTTTTGTGTATTCCTTATCCAAAGGGAGCTGCCAGAGAGGTTCGCCGCAATTGTCCCCGGCTTTACACAGACGATCAATAAGAGGCTGATTATTACCCATCAATCCGGTGCGGTGATGGCCAAGTCCAACAATAACAGCTCCGGTTAAGGTCGCCAGATCGACTACACAATCAGGGCTAAACTTTTCAATTCCATAGGCCAGGGCATCAGCCAGGATCAAGCGTCCCTCGGCGTCAGTATTGATTATTTCTGATGTTATTCCACTATAATGTCTTATGATATCTCCGGGTTTCAAAGCAGCCCCACCCCCCATATTATCTGTGGCAGGGATGATTGCGATTACGTTAACATCCGGCTTTTCTTCCCCCACAACAGCCATGGCAGACAGCGCCGCAGCGCCGCCACACATATCATACTTCATATCCTGCATGCCCGGAGAAGGTTTCAGGCTCACACCACCTGAATCAAAAGTCAGTCCCTTACCCACAAGAAGAATGGTGTCCACTTTCTTTTTTAAGGCTTTATACTCAAGGATCACCATTTTAGGGGCTTCGGAAGAGCCCTGATTCACAGCCAGGATACCACCCATTTTCAGGCGTTTCATTTCTGCCTTACCAAGAACCGTACATTTCATTTTATGCTTTATGGCAAGCTCTCTTGCATAGTGAGCAAAACTTACAGGAGTCCAGCAGTTACCCGGTTCATTGGCCATATTCCTTGCATCACATGCGGCACTGGCGGCAAGTCTTGCCCTGTTAATCCCTTTGCGTAATCCTTTTTCTGCCTTGGGTGACCAGACCGATATCTTTGCAATGCCGGTGAATTTCTCTTTTTTGCCATCCTTCTTTTTATATTTGAGGAAATGATAATCACCAAGCAGCACCCCTTCCAGGAGACACTCGATAAAAATATCTGCCGGAATCGATGCAATAGCCGGCAAACATAAACAAACTTGTTTAGCCTTTACCTGTTTAGCCATTGAGGCAATTTTCCCTCCGATCTCACGGCAACGCTCTCGCAATTCTGTAGGAGAATCATCACTCGCCTGGCCCAGTCCCATGTAGAGAACCCGCCCGGAAAACGACTTGGCCCCGGAAGAAGCATGGGGATACACAAGGAGGGTTTCATTCTCTTTTCCCTTAAAATCACCAAGCTTAATGGCTGTTTGCAATTCTTTTTTACCCAGGCCTGCTATCGCTGTCGGCTTTTCCTTTTTATCCTGAGGAATACAATATACCAGTAGATCGCCGGTAAACTGGTCAGGTTTTTTACGAGTAATACTGACTTTTGCTGATTTCATAACATGCCCTCTGAATTTTTAAAAAACCGGATTGTAGTCAAAAAAGTGATTGGTTGTCAGATGGCGAAAGGTACGGGTTTCACTTCTGGCAACAAATGAATGGGTAACTGCCCCCGTTGCAGTAAAGCGAACACCTTCCAGGAATTCACCATCTGTTACTCCTGTTGCCGCAAAAGAAATTTTATGGGAGCTAATCAAGTCTTCTGCCCTGAAAACCTTTTCAAAATCTGTTAAGCCGTGGCTTATGGCCTCCTGCTGCATTTCATCGGTATCATAATAAATTTTTCCTTCCATATACCCGCCTAAACAGCGTATGGCAGCAGCGACCACGGTCCCTTCAGGTGCATAACCATAGCCCATATAAATATCAGCCTTAACACCGTTTATAGCAGCAAGGCATCCGGAAATTTCACCTTCTTCAATAAGTTTTATCCGGGCGCCACAACTTCTCACTTCATTGATCAGATCCTGATGACGTTTCCTGTTCAGGATACAGACCGTTACATTTTCGGTATATTTACGCAGAATCCGTGCCACTCGTTTAATGTTTGCGGTGGGTGTCTGATTAATATCCACAACATCGCCAACAGCCGGGCCTACAACAATTTTTGACATGCCAAGGTTTGGCACTGATTGAATGGATCCATCTTCAGTTATGACGGTGTAGGAAGTGGCATTATTGCGTCCATCGGCGGCTGCGTGTTGTGCTTCAAGGGCAACCATCATAAGATCCATCTCGGGCCCACCCTCTCCCAAAAACTCTGGCAGGCTGCAGACTCCCCCTCTCCCCCTGAAGCGATCGTTAATCACCGAGCCACTGATCATGAGTCGATCAAGGGTTTTGATCATTGCCTTGCGCGCATGGTTCAGGATGTCATTGTGTTTTCCCAGCCCCTGCATTCGTGCCGCTGTGAGTGCTGCAATCTCAGTGGCTCTGACAATTTCCATTCCATAATTAATATTCATCATTCAATCCATTTAATGTGCCGGGGAGACTTCACTGGTCAACTCTCTTATTCGAGTCAACAAGCCTCTGCTTTGTTGTTTTAAAAAATCTCCCCTTGCGGTATCTTTTATCTTCATAGGCGTTCTGAATTCGTCAATAAGCTCGATATCAATGGGTGCTGATTCGAGATTTTGTGCGGCCTCCTCCATCTCTTTGGGAGTGGGCAGAATAATGCCAAAGAGTTGATACGGTGTATGCACAAGAGCATGCCCACGATTGTAATAGGCGGCAGCAAAGCCTCCGTCTACATTTATGGCTACACCATCACTGGATGCCATCTGGTTTCCTTTTGAATAATCAACGGGAGTATGGCCGAAAACAACTCGCTGGATGCCAAACTCTTCCTGCAGCTTTTGTTTAAAGGCATCTGTCTTTAAATTTTTCTTCCAGTAGAGCGTTCGTTCCTCGTGGCTCTTCTCATCCAGCAAAAAATATCTCTCAAATGTTTTCATGGCATGTTTACCAAAAAACGGGGATTTAGGACCACACCAGAGATAAAAAAACAGTGCCTGATCTTTTGCGTCCTGCACTTCTCCACTGAGGTAGCGCTTACCAACTCTTTCCACTGTCTCCTGGATAAAATCAAGTAAAGCACGCCCTTTGTACCCCAAAAACTCTTCAAATTCGCCATTTTCCCTGGAAGGGACAAGGGCATGGATATTGAGACTGTTATTATGGATATGATAGGTATTACCCTTCTTAAAAAAATAGCCGAGCAACCTTTTAATTTTTGTATTGCCTGTGAACTGCTTTGTCAGGTCGTCGATTATTTCCTGCTCTTCGCTGGTCAGTTTTGCAGGATTCTTGAGATCAATCGTCGGAAAATGGGCATCAAGAAGCCCTGCAGTGTCACCGGTTTTCAGCATACCGGCAAGCCTGTCCATCCACAAACGTTCTTCCATCTCGTATTCTGGAAACTGTTTAATGGTCTGTTCTTCCAGCTTAAACTGAATAACGGTTAAAGCCTTCTCCATGGACCGGCCTTTATCCGTTTTGGCCTTGAATTTTCCGGTTGCTTTGGTAGCAGGATATGTACGCTCTGCAAATTTCATCAGCTTTGAACTGTCAAAGTGCAAGCGTTCCATCATCTCAAAATGATCATATCGACAGGTAATGCGCATTGCCTCAGCCACGAGGGACTGGTGACCGGAAACGGCTCCCATCCATAAGATATCATGATTACCAAAGACATAATCAACCATATCCTTATACGCATTGGAGGACAGTATACGAATTATTTTGTCCGGCTGCGCTCCGCGATCAAAGATATCACCCAGGACAATAATACGATCCAGCAAAATCTGTCTGATACTGTGGGCCAGATGGCTGATCAGTCTTTTTGAAATAACTTTTTCTTCAAAAACCTGGTCGGGGACAGGAAGTCCTGAAATGAGCCGTTTGATGGTATTGCGAAACTCCTCGGGAAAGATATTTCTGGTTCGATGCCTGACATTAGAGAGACGATACTTCAGGATATCAACGAGGCAGAAGATCACATCTTGTGTATCCATAAGAATACGATCCTCCTCGAAGTATTCTTTTTTGCGGATAATTTTGGTAAGATACTGAATCTTATCTATACTGAATGTTCCCGGCAGTGCCTCGCGACAAGTCTGGTACAACATGCCAAAACGTCCACGCAGAATAGCCTTAAAACGGTCCCCCTCACCGTGTAAATCACTTATCCAGAGCGTCACAGGGATATTGGAATTCAGCTCATTTTCTATCTGGAGAAGCTGCTGGACAAGTTTATCGAGTTCATTTGTTTGTATGCGAAACCCTTCCTCTTCCATAATATTATCTCCTTCTGTTATCCTACTTCCACAATCCCTACTTGTAAAAAATCCAGATTCAATTGCCCAGAACTGACAGTCTCAGGGATATATCCAGGGGCGAATCATCTCGTATTATATGCACAGTAACCTGATCCCCCACGGAAAAACGTTCAAGCTCTGTTCGAATATCGTCATAGGAACCGACAGTAACATTTTCAATTCCTGTTATAATATCGCCAAGGATGATTTCATTCCCGTACTGTTTCGTTGGTCGAATGCCAGCCTGGTGAGCAGGCCCACCCGGTTCGACTCCAAGCACAAGAACACCCTCTATACCTAGCCGTTTCACCAACCTGGCATCGGCCAGACTGGCACCGATCCCGGGTTTTATTAAACGGCCGTTGCTTATAAGCTGGGGGACAACACGATTCACCTCATCCACAGGAACCGCAAAACCAATTCCGGCATAAGCCCCCGATGAAGAAAATATTGCCGTGTTGACACCAATCAGACGTCCGGCGCTGTCAAGCAATGGGCCACCCGAGTTTCCCGGATTAATTGCGGCATCAGTCTGAATCATATCCCTGATTGTTCTACCGGTTATAGATTTAATTCCCCGGCCAAGGGCCGATATAATCCCTGAGGTGATGGTCTGATCAAGGCCAAACGGGTTACCAATTGCAAAAACCTTTTGCCCAACCTGCAGTTCAACGGATTCACCAACAGATATAGGGCGTAAAAGATGAAGCGGAGCATTAATCTGTAAAACTGCCAGATCTTTATCAGGAGCTGCGCCAACAAGCAAAGCTTCCCAGGTACTATGATCTGCCATGGTCACTTCAATGCGGTTGGCATCACTGACCACATGATAATTAGTAACCACACGCCCTTTCTTGTCCCAGATAAATCCTGAGCCGGTACCCTGCGGTATTTCCACAGCGTTTAAGGAGAAGATATTCCTCCTGAGGGCAATGGTTGTGATGTAAACCACAGAGGGTGAGGCGTGCTTAAAAAGAGCAATGGTATTCTGCTCATCCTGGGCAAGATCACCCCTGGCAGTCACTACTCTGGGGACAGCTTTTTTATCAAGAAAATTTCGTTCAAGGGGCTGAAGAAGCAGCCATATCCCAAGGAATGCGACAATAATGATTGCAAGTGGAGATACTTTACCGGATGAGGAGCCAAGTATATCTTTCAAAGATTGCATTATAGATTGAGAAAGAATTTGGCAATCATAAAATAAGCGAGTACACCGAGGATATCGATGGCAGTGGTTACAAATGGTCCGGTGGCGACGGCGGCATCAATGTCAAAACGTTTAAGGACAAGGGGTATTATAGTTCCCACAGTCGCGGCCATAGCCATTGAGAAGAAAACTGACAGACCGACAACAAGCCCCAGTAGTGAGGGTTCTGAATAACCAAAATAGGCAAGAATACCAAGAAAAGAACCATAGAGAATACCAAGAACCAGGCCTACCCGCAGCTCTTTAAAAACGATTTTACGAAATTCTCCCAGATTGACATTACCAGTGGCAATACCACGAACAACAATGGTGGATGACTGGGTAGCAATATTACCACCCATACCCATAACGATGGGAATAAAGGCAGCAAGTGCCATCACCTGACTCAACTCTTCCTCGAATGCACCAATGATAAAAAGTGCCGCCACACCTCCCAACCAGGAAGCAAAAAGCCAGGGCGCACGTATCATGGCATTTTCTTTAGTGGACTTGAACAGGATTTCAGTATCTTTACCTGCACCGGCCATTTGCAGAAAGTCTTCAGAGGCCTCTTCGCGCATAACATCAATAATATCATCAACTGTGACAATACCAACGAGAACATAATTGGCATCAACCACAGGAATCGCCAGAATATTGTACTTTGAAATTACATGGGCAACCTCTTCCTGATCTGTGTCTGTGGTAACAGAGAGGACATTGGGCTGCATGATATTTTTCAGCTGTCGGTGCGGAGGGTTGGTAATAAGTTCCCGGAGCGATACAACACCTGCGAGTTTTCCATCTCCGTAGGTAATGTACAGATAGAAAACCATCTCCTTTTCTTCACTTCTTTTCTGTACTTTCGCTATGGCTTCCCCGACACTGAGCTCTTCATCGAGATACATAAAGTCCGGGGACATCAGCCCACCGGCAGATTCGGGATGATACTGCAGAAGTTCATCAACCTCCTCCCTGTCCTCTTTCTCCATGTGTTTTCTGATCTCAGCGGCAAAACCATCCGGCAATGCGTCGATCAGATCAGCAGCATCATCAGGCGACATACCGGCAACAACATCTGCGAGAAATTGTGGTGTAAGGGCTTCCACCAGGGTAACCATGATCGCTTCATCGAGCTCGCTGAGAAAATCACCAATCTGATCAGTCTGGGCAACAATATTAAAAACGTCCCTGCGTTCATGCTCGGACAGATGGCGAACAACCCATGCCATATCAGCAGGATGTGTCTTGGCAACCAGTTTAAGCAGATGATCGGTGGCGTTACGACGGTTCAGGCGGCGGATCATATCCCGCAGCACCATACCTTCTGAACCAACAAGCTCTTTTTTTTCAGTATTGTTCATGCCTTTCACCACTTAAATGCTTCTGTAAAATTACAACCTTGCCATGCTCTTGACTTGTACCATAATAAACAGTACATAATACAATGCTAACGCTGATTCCGTCAATTTGTATTCATCCTTTTCATTATTTTTCCGATTTTATCCCATGTCTGAACCTGGCCCACAAATGCAATGTAGCGCTGAAGAACTTGAAGCGAGGTTTATAGAAGCCTGTGAACTGCAGGAAAACAACAGACAAAGAGATGCCCTGACGATCTATAAAGAGCTGGAGAAATTTATCCCGGATTCGTCATTACTCCATTTCAACATGGGACTGGCCAGATTTGAGCTGTTGGAGTTCGCTCAGGCTGAATCACACTATCGTATTGCTGCACTCGCAAATCCTGAGGATCCCGATATTCATTTTAACCAGGGCCTTAATTACAGAAGACTTGACAGAATCCAAGAAGCTGTCACGTCTTTCACCCATGCAATTGAACATGGGGACTCTTCACTGGACTGTGTTTACAACCTGGCCCTCTGCCATCAAGACCTTGGGGAGTTAGAAAAAGCAGCTACGCTTTACGATATAATTTTAAGGAAGAATCCCAAGCATCTGGCCACACTGAACAATTACGCATACCTCTGTCACAAGTCAGCAGACCTCAAAAAAGCAGAAAAATTCTACAGGGAACTTTTACACATAAATCCAGCCCATGAAGCAGCTCAACATATGCTGAATTCACTGGCTGGCCACACGCCTGAGACTGCGCCCCTTAACTATGTAGAGACTATTTTTGACAATTACGCAGAAAGCTTTGAAGACAGCCTGTTAAATGAGCTTGCCTATCAAACGCCAACAGAACTATGGAAGCAGTATCAGGTTCTATTTCCTGAGAGCAACAGAAACCGATGTCTTGATCTTGGCTGTGGAACGGGCTTAGCGACTGAAGCCTTTATGCACTGCTGCAGAAATTTTACAGGGGTAGATATCTCCGACAAGATATTACAAGTTGCTGATGCGAAGAAGATTTATACAAAACTGATCAAAAACGACATCCTCAGTTTTCTTGAACAAGATGAAAACAGCTACGACCTTATTATTGCAGCTGATGTATTCACCTATATGGGAAACCTTGAAGCGCTCTTTAAATCATGTTTTAGGCAAGCAACAACACATGGCGTTCTGTGTTTTTCCGTTGAGAATACTGAAGAGGAAGCATTTTTCCTAAAAGATACTGGCAGGTTTGGGCACTCCGTATCATATATTGAAAAACTCTGCCGCCAAACAGGCTGGACAATCCTCACTGCACAAAACAGCAAACTGAGAAGGGACAGAGACCAGTGGATATGGGGGCATCTTTTTATCTTTCAGAAAAAAGATACCTGTTAGAAAAACCCACTGCGCTGCACAAACCAACAAACAAGAAGCCCCCCAGACATTGACAACAGTCCCAGTATTCGCAAATGCTCCGCCTTCATTTCACTGATCTTGCGCAGCCATTCCCGCATGGATTCAGGAAAGGCGACATATGGTATCCCTTCAAGGACCATTACCATCCCCACCAGTAAAAATAATATTTTCATAATGTTTTTCCAAAAAATCTGTTATAAAGTATTAGAAATTGAGCAGTCTGCTCTCTTGCATTTTCAGACAACGCCTACTATGGTGGGGCAAATTATTCTTAGTAATTAAAACAGTTATATATACTAAAGAGATGAGCGAAAAAAAACAATCCAAATACAGTGAAGCCGGAGTAGATATCGACAAAGGGAACGATTTTGTTTCCGGAATAAAAGATATCGTTAGCGAGACCCATCAAACCGGCGTTTTAAACGACATCGGCGGGTTTTCCAGCCTTTTTGCCATTGACCCGCAAAAATACGAAAAACCGGTTCTGGTCACATCCACAGACGGTGTCGGTACCAAACTCGAAATTGCTGCTCGTTGCAACAAACATGACACCATAGGCATTGATCTTGTCGCCATGTGCGTCAATGATATTATTGTTGGAGGTGCCACCCCACTTTGCTTTCTCGACTATTTTTCTGTGGGTAAGCTTGAGTTGGATGTGGCAACCGATGTGGTCAAGGGCATTGCCGAGGGCTGCAAACAATCCAAATGTTCACTGGTTGGCGGGGAAACTGCTGAAATGCCAGGACTCTATAAAGCCGGAGATTATGACCTTGCCGGTTTTGTAGTTGGCATTGGTGAACGTGACAAGATCATTGACGGCTCTGAGATTAAAGTTGGCAATAAAATAATCGGCCTGAAATCTTCCGGCCTCCACTCCAACGGCTTTTCTCTGGTTCGTAAGATCTGCTTTCAGGACAATGATTACAGCGTAAATGATAATATTGAGGAGCTTGACTGCACACTGGGTGAAGAGTTATTAAAACCCACACGGATCTATGTTCAGTCTGTGCTTGCCATACTCAAGAACTACACACTCAATGGCATGGTACATAATACCGGTGGCGGATTTATCGACAACATCCCCCGTATTCTTCCGGATGGCAGCAAAGCTACAATCCACTGCAACAACTGGGTCGTACCACCCATTTTTGATTTTCTGGCTAAAAATGGCGATGTGCCAAGGGAAGAGATGTACCGAACCTTTAATATGGGTATTGGCCTGATGGTCATTGTCGATGCAAACGATGTCGACGATATCGCCCACCGCTTCAAGGCCCATGGCGAAGAAGTGGCTATTATCGGCGAAATCGGTGTTCAGGAAAACAACCAGGAACAGGTCGAGCTTATCTTCTAACCCACCCCGCAATCACTGGTTCCGCCCTGAATTTTATCCAGGGCGTGGGCCAGAGCCGGTAACACAACGGCTATATTTTCCCGTGCTGCTTTCTCGCTGCCCGGTAAATTAATAATCAGACTCCTGCCACGAATTCCAGCCTTGCCTCGTGAGAGAACTGCATTTACTGTTTTCTGTAAACTTGCAGCACGCATTGCCTCTGCCATTCCAGGAATTTCTTTCTCAAGAACTTCTTCCATGGCCTCAGGGGTGACATCTGTCGGTGCCACTCCAGTTCCACCGGTGGTGACAATGAGGTCTATTTTTTTCTTATCCACCCAGGTAATAAGCGTGTCCTTAATAATAGCAACCTGATCCGGGACAATCTCGTAAGCCTCCTGCCTGTATCCCTGCTCATTCAGCAGAGATACAAGATAGGGGCCACTGGTGTCTTCCCGTTCCCCCCGAGAGCCCTTATCGCTCATGGTGAGAACTCCAAAAGAAAATCTGCTGCAGTCAATCTTCATAAAGAAACACCTTCCCTCTTATTCAGCCTTGCTGGCTTTCACAATCTTTTCTGCAATCATGGCAGGCACTTCTTCATAATGTGAAAAGGAAACACTGAACTTTCCAAGCCCTCCCGTCATTGCCGTGAGATCAGCTGCATATAAAAGGACTTCGGCCTGTGGAACCTGCGCATTAATAATTTCTCGTCCCCGCTCGGAATCCATGCCCATAACTTTACCACGGCGAGAGTTAAGATCGCCCATGACATCACCGACATGTTCCTTACCAACTTTTATGACCAGATCCATATATGGTTCGAGCAGAACAAGGCCAGCTTCCTCTGCACCTTTTTTAAAGGCTTGTGATCCGGCAATTTTAAAAGCCATCTCCGAGGAATCAACCGAATGAAAAGAGCCATCAACCAGGCTGATTTTAAGATCGACAACGGGAAATCCGGCCATGACCCCTCTTTCCATGGCCTCAACAATTCCTTTCTCCACAGCCGGACGATACTGTTGCGGTATAACACCACCAACAATCTTATCTTCAAACTCAAAACCATTACCATGGGTTGGACTTATCTCAATGGTGCAATCACCAAACTGACCGCGTCCACCACTCTGTTTTTTATGTTTACCCTGGACAGTCGCTTTGCCTTTAATGGTTTCTTTATAGGGAATTTTAGGGATTGACAGTTCAAGCTCCACGCCAAATTTCCGTTTAATTCTGGCACCCATAACTTCAAGATGAACCTGGCCTACACCTGAAATCAGTATTTCACCGGTCTGTTCTTCACGGATCAGACGAAGAGTTAAATCCTCATCAAGCATTCTGGTAATGGAAGAAAAGAGTTTCTCTTCATCACCCTTGCTGGCTGAAACCGCATAGGAAATGACGGGTTCCATAACCTCAAGATCATCATAAATAATCGGCGCATTCACATCACAGAGAGTATCGCCGGTGGTAGTTTTCTTAAGCTTGGCAACGGCCACAATCATGCCGGGCCCAGCTGAGTCAATGGCTTTTTGCTCTTTTCCTTCAGGAAGAAATAACTGCCCGAATCGTTCCTCGCAGTCCTTACTGGAATTATAAAAAGAATCACCCGACAATGTCCCGGAAAAAACACGAAAAATAGTCAGACGTCCGGCATAAGGATCGGCCATGGTTTTAAAGACCTGCGCAGAAAACTTTTCATCGGCTGAAGCTTCTCTTTCAATGGGTTCTCCGGATTTATCAACACCCATGGCTGCAGGACGTTCAGCAGGAGATGGCAGTATGTCGTTAATCGCATCCAGTAATGGGGCCGTGCCATAATTGGATTTGGCAGCACCAACACATACAGGTACAATAGCTCCACTGGCAACACCCATTTTAAGACCTGCCTGCATATCCTCGGGGCAGAGCTCGCCGTCTTCCAGAAATTTTTCAATAAGATCATCGTCTGTCTCGGCCACATTCTCCATAAGACTTTCACGATACATCTCGACTTCGTCAACAAGATCTTCCGGAATATCTGTTTCTGTAACGCTTCCGTCCTCGTTATACAAATAGCCTTTTTCGGTTCTTATATCGACATACCCACGGAAATTTTCTTCTTCACCAATGGGAATTTGCAAAACAACAGGAGTAATTGGCAGAGAATCAGCAATCTGATCAAGGGTACGACTAAAATCTGCACGTTCACGATCAAGCTTACTGATAAGTAGAATAGTAGGCAACGATCTGTCTGCAACAAAATCGGCAAATTTGATGGTTTGGCCCTTTACGCCAAGAACAGCACCTATAATAAAAACTGCTCCGTCAACCATCTGGGTGGCAACAAAACTTTCGTTTATAAAGTTGTCATCCCCTGGAGTATCCATAAGAAAGACATCGTGTTTTTTCCAATTGTAATTGTGAAAAGAAGTATTGATGGATACCTTACGCTGCTTCTCTTCATCCTCAAAATCAAGGGCCGAGGTACCATCATCAACCTTGCCAAGACGCTTAATCTTGCCGGCAGTAAACAACATGGCCTCTGCTAATGAGGTTTTTCCACAACTACCGTGTCCAATGATCGCCATGTTTCTTATCTTACTGATATCCTGCATGCATACCTCCTTGAAAAGAACGGTTATCCCTATTCACTCGATATAAATATATATTAACTGTTTACTTATTTTTGCAAAAATTCCGTGTCTAAATGAACTTCCCTGTCCCATGAGAATTTCGATTTCTCCAAGGTAACCGTGAATGTTCAGGAAAGAAACATCTCTCCATATATTCAATTTTTCCGATGAAAGTCAAGTAGGTTCGCAGTATTTCAGTACCATCTCCATACTTTTTCAGAAAGAATTTCATGGCCATGACTTTCAGTGGCAAATGGTTAAAAAAGCATGTACACTGTTCAGGCTAAACATTATTCCTTCCGAAGATATCAAGTAAAAAAACACTTTTGAAAAACAAAGCGAAACAGAGCGGTACAATTGCAAAGTCCGCATCAACCGTCTCCATTGCTGTGATGTGCAGTCGTGTTCTGGGCCTGATACGTGAACAAATATTTGCCGGAATGTTTGGTGCAGGCCTTGCCTACGATGCCTTTGTTGTTGCCTTTCGCATTCCCAACCTCCTGCGGGACCTTTTTGCAGAAGGTGCTTTATCAGCCGCATTTATCACCGTATTCACTGACTACGACACCAATAAAAGCCAAAAGGAAACATGGCAACTGGCTTCCAATGTACTTGTTTTCTTTGCAGTCCTGCTCTCCTGCCTGACCCTGCTGGGAATCTATTTTGCGGATCCCCTTGTAAACCTCCTCGCTTCAGACTTTTCAGCAATTTCCGGTAAAGCTGAACTGACCATTTTTTTAACCCGAATTATGCTGCCCTTTCTGATCTTCATCTCCCTTTCTGCTGTGGTGATGGGAGTATTAAACTCCAAAGGAAAGTTTTTTGTTCCCGCCATGGCTTCAACATTTTTCAATTTGGGATCCATTGTCGGCGGAGTCAGTCTTGCTCTAATTCTGCCAAGATTCGGTTACCCTGCCATTACAGGCATGGCTATAGGTACACTGCTGGGTGGATTGTTACAGCTTCTTATGCAGTTGCCCACCCTTAGACGATGTGGATTTAAATTCACCCCCCGCTTACGTTTACGGGATCCAGGTTTAAAACGAATTATTACCCTGATGATCCCAGCTGTCATTGGACTGTCTCCCACACAAATAAATATATTTATTAACACTAACTTTGCCTCATCCTGTGCAGAAGGATCAGTATCATGGCTGAACTATGCCTTCAGACTTGTCCAACTTCCCATTGGTGTTTTTGGAGTGGCTCTGTCCATTGCAGCCATGCCAGTGCTTGCCAGACATGCTGCGAAAAATGACATAACCGGCATGAAAGAGACCATGACATCATCACTTACCATGGTCTTCAGCCTGACCATCCCTGCCAGCATTGGGCTAATGTTTCTTGCAGAACCCATTATCCACCTCATATTTGAACGTGGTGCATTCACCCACTTCGATACCGTCGCCACTGCAAATACCCTCACTCTTTACGCCATTGGCCTGTTTGCCTATTCCGCCAATAAGATTCTGGTTCCCGTTTTTTTTGCTTTAGAAGACACCCGCTACCCATTGTATGGTGCATTTCTAGCCGTTGCCTCAAATATTTTGCTTATCAATCTCACCATAGACTCTCTGCAGCATCTGGCAATTGCCCTTTCCACCTCATGCTCAATGATACTCAACTTTATTTTCCTCAGCACAGTGCTCTACATTAAGACAGATGGCTATTCGGTGAGGTACCTGCTAAGGGGTCTTCTAAAGATAGGCCTTGCCGGAACCGTAATGTCAGTATTTCTTTACTGGAGTAGAAGTTTTTTTTCCGATTACCTCACAGGAAACATTCTCCAGTCCTGCCTCAGTCTCTTCCTGATCATTGGAATTGCAGCTACACTCTACGGACTCCTTCTCCAGGTTTTAAAACTTCAGGAGTTGACAGTCGTTACTTCGAAAATTTATGGAAAATTCAAAAGATAAATGAGTCTTTTCGATTTTCAGGCCTTGTCATTTAAGACTTGCGTTCTTACTTGTATACGGTAAAAGCAGCTCACAAGACAGTAGCAATATGTCTTTAACCATATAATCAATGAGCATCTGTTCGATCCCATTGCAGGGATTATGCAGTTGTTTATTCTAGAGATCCGTATAAAAGGATCCGGGAACACGCATGCAAGCATTTCAAAATTTAGGCATTAACGACAACATCCTTGAGGGACTCTCTGCTCTTGGTTTCACCAAGCCAACTCAAGTACAGGAAGAGGTCATTCCTCTTATGCTTGAAAAACCCTGCGACCTGGTGAGTCTTGCCCAGACAGGTACAGGTAAAACAGCAGCCTTTGGTATACCCATCATCCAGCTCGTTAATCCGCAGCTTAAACAAACACAGGCGCTGGTACTCTGCCCCACCCGCGAACTCTGCATGCAGGTTGCAAAAGACCTTGAGTCTTACGGAAAGTATATCAAAAAACTTAAAGTTTTATCCGTATATGGCGGTGCCCGCATCGATCAACAGATGAACAGCCTGCGCAAAGGCGTACAGATTGTTGTTGCCACCCCGGGACGGTTAAAAGATCTTCTCCAGCGAAAAGCAGCAAATCTATCCAAGATACAGTTCGTCGTTTTTGATGAAGCTGATGAGATGCTGCAAATGGGATTTCAGGACGACCTCACAAGTATTCTTGAAAATACACCAAAGAATAAGAACACCCTGCTGTTTTCTGCGACCATGCCCAGAGAGATTGCGACTATCTCCAGAAAATATATGAATAACCCTGTGGAACTGACCATTGGAACCAAAAATGCAGGAGCAGAAAATGTTCGTCATGAATTATACCTGGTGCAGACGCACAACCGCTATCCAGCCCTGAAACGAATTGTGGATAACAGTCCTGACATCTATTCTATCGTTTTCTGTCGAACAAGACGTGAAACCGGAGAAGTTGCAAACAAACTTATTCAAGACGGCTACAACGCTGACTCATTACACGGTGACCTTTCTCAGGCGCAACGTGATATGGTAATGCGGAAATTCCGCAACCGTCACCTTCAAATCCTGGTGGCCACTGATGTGGCAGCGCGAGGTCTGGACGTGAATGACCTGACGCATATCATCAACTATAATCTTCCCGATGATATTGCCTCATACACCCATAGAAGTGGTCGTACGGGAAGAGCTGGCCAAGCGGGTATTTCCATAGCCATTATCGCACCGAAAGAACGATATCGAATCAAGGCGATTGAACGAAAAATTCAGAAGAAATTCAAGCAATGCTCCATTCCCTCAGGAACAGAAATCTGCAAAAAACAGATGTTCAACCTGATGGATGAGGTGACGCAGGTAACAGTTGACCACAAACAGATAGAACCACTTTATGCAGAAATTGCTGAAAAGCTACAACATCTCGACCGGGAAGAACTTATTAAACATTTTGTTTCCTTACAGTTTAACAAATTCCTCGAATACTACAAAAATGCACCGGATCTCAATGTTTCTGCAACAGAACAGAAGCGGAATGACAGGAACAAGAAAGATCCTCGACAAAGCCTGAGGCCCAATCAAAAGCTAACCACATTCCGCCTTGACGTTGGCAGACGACAGGGAATTATGCCCCAGGGCATCATTCGTAAAATCAACGAAATAGAAAACGTAGGGCGCATCAAGATTGGCCAGATAGAAATCTTGCGAAACTCTGCACGCCTGGAAGCAGACAGCCGATACAATGCTCAGATATTACAGGCATTTCGAGAGTCTGAAATTAACGGAAAAACAGTATCCATTGAAATTACTCAACCCATAGCACCAGCAGGCAATAGTTACAAGGGACGACGCAAACCAAGCAATCACCGCAAATCCCGCAGACCCAGAAAAGAATAAACACTAAGGCTCAAGCCGTATGGTATTTAGGGCTTGTAAGGAAATAATATGGCTAATATTGCGCTTGGATTTGGGGCATATTTGAATGTTGAGAGTGAGAAAAACCGCAGACGTAGCTGGCTACGTCGAGGATTTTTCGATTGAATAACATTCGAAGATGACCTGAAGACAAGATGTGAGATTGGCCATGTTGTTTTTTTACAAGCCCTTAAGTAAAAACAAATATCACTCGGCTTGATCTGCCTTCTTTTGCAACTCTTCTATTTCAAGCTTCAACGCATCAAAATCACTTTTCTTTGCAAGATCCATTTTCTCGAGAACGGCCTGGATTTTTTCTTCGATCTGCTTCTGTAAATCCTGGCGTGCTTCTTCAGAACTGCTAAGGAGCTGGTCAACAAGCTTCTTACCTTCCTGCTCTGTCATTTTGCCTTTTTCTATCAGATCCTTAGCTAAATCCTCAATTTTTTCTTTACTTAACGCTGCTACTCCAACACCCGTTAACAATGTTTTTTTTACTAACTCAATCATACTTCCCTCCAATATTAAATTGATCGTCTGTGGCAATGCAAAAAATGCATTTATCCCTCTGCTTTCTCAAAAAAAGCAGCGGCAATTGCACCAGCCTCTTCCAGAGTTTTAGCATTTTGCACGCCAGATGACAAATGATGCCCGAATGCAAAGTTCTCTGCATAATAATGACTAAACTGTTTTAAGCGTCCAAGTCTCCTTTCCGGAGTAAATCGTTCTTCAAGTAATGCTATAAACCGAAAATAGATCTCACTGAACGACCTCCTTTCCGGTTTGGCAAGACCATAAAGTGAATGTGCAATATCAGCAAAGATCCAGGGCCTTATTGCTGCACCTCTGCCAAGCATCAGTCCATCAGCCCCTGATATGGCAAGACACTGTCTCGCATCTTCTACTGTAAAGATTCCGCCATTGGCAAGCACTGGAATATTCAGAACTTTTTTCACCTTGCCTATCCAGTCCCAGCGAGCTTTACGACAGAATTTTTCTCCATGCAGACGTCCATGCACAGTGAGTAAATCAATACCTTCATCTTCCAGCATTTTACAGAAAGATACCAGAGATTTCTCGTCCAGTGTTTTACCCAGGCGTATTTTAGCACTGATTGGCAGGGATGTGGCAGAGCGTATTGCCGCAACTGTTGTACGAACCAGCTCAGGTGTCATAAACGATCCTGCACCGACTTTTCGAAGAGCCGGAGCTGGACAACCAAGATTTAAATCTATCCCCTGAGCATTCAATGTATGCAGGCGTGCAATGGCAGGTAACAGATCCTGACCGGGGCAAACAAATATCTGGTAAAAAAAAGGGTTCTCTTCAGGAGTTCTGCAAAGAAAAGGGGATATTTTTTCATTTTCGGTGGGAAGCCTGCCAACGGACAACATTTCACTGAAAAACAGGCCAATACCACCAAGTTCCAGAATCAATAAGCGAAGTGCAGAATGAGACAATCCGACCATGGGCGCAAGTGCAAGAGGAGGGTTGATCGTACAGGAGTGAAAAACGAGTGAACGTGGATATACTGAAGGTCTCATAGCACAACAACAAAAGATGAACTATGCAACAATAGACTTCACAATACGTTCAAGAACTGGTTCGTCGAAGAGAACATGAACTGAAAAATCACCCTCTCCGTATGGTTGGAAACGTACTGCTACAATCTGACCAGAGACGGTGATCGGATCTTCTCCCGGGACCGGAATGAGCGTTCTAATACCACGGCCCAGCATTAATCTTGCGTTTTCTTTTCGGGAAATGCGAATAGAAAAGGAAAGTCCGGTACATGACAGATCGGCGACTTCTCCATTAAAACTGCGCATATTCGCATCCCCGTACTTATCGAGGAGTGAATGCTTCACCATAAGAGAGACTGGATAGCGTACTGAATGTCGACGATCTTCACCTGACATTTGCAATAACTTTGGAACTGACTTAGTTCTGTTGCAATACTCACGAAGGCATGATTCAAGACCTGGAAACTGTTCGAGCAATTCTAAATAACTTTCTCTTTTTAAAACATGAACATCAGTTTCTCCAAGGGCAGTGAGGGAAACAGTCCACACAGAAACATCAAAAAATGGCCCTGCGCCGATAATCTCACCAACGCCTATGCGTTTCAGGAAGATTTCTTCCTTATCACGCCAGCATGAAAGTCTTGCCTCACCTGAATTAATAAAATAAAGTTCAGGTCTGATTGCACCCTGCTCAACAATGACGACTCCGGGAGAAAAACTTCGTGATTCAAGAGCGAAGTAAAGTGCATTAAACTCATCAGTGCTCAACGAGTCGTAAAGATCCTGCCAGATACTGATATGATGAGAGTTTATAGAAGTAGATGCTTCCTGTTCAATTTTTTCTCCGGCCTTGATTAACTCTGCCAAGGCGTTGGGATCTACCTCAAGGATTCGATCCCGTATCAGTTCAGCAGTTTCAAAATCCTTTCGCTCAGCAGCAGCAACGCATTCTTCAAACAGATACTGGCTGGCATCTTCAGGCGTTTTTTCCCCTAATATTTTGGCAACTTTTTCGTTTATAGCATGGACTTGCTGGCGTGAAATGTTTTTAGCAACCTGATTCCCCGCAAAAGATACGTCTTCAAAATCCTCATCTATGGTATCATCCAGATCTGTTTCTTCCATTGAATCAGTAGCAGGCGAATCGTGAATATCAAATCTGGGCTTCAGGATATGGAGCGTGTGATTTACTGCTATAGAAACAGGGTCAGTAGCAGGATCATATTCTTCACTGCGTTCTTCTGCAATCAGACTGAGGAGATTTACAGCCCTAATGGAATTACTTAAGCGTACCTGAACCGCAAGTTTCTGTAGCAATTCGTCATGAACTTCCGGGGAAAAATCATCGCGTCGTCCAAGGAGGTCAAGAAAGGCATCACAACCATTCTCTTCACCAAGTACACCTATCACTGAGACCAGTCTGACTTTCAATGTATCGTCCACAAGCGGGAGGGCTTCCAGTAAATAAGGACCAGAATGCTCGGGGAATATTTCTGTTATACTATCAAGAACCTGCTGTTGGACTCGAATATCTTCATGGCTGAGGAAGGGTGTAATTAACGGGAGAAGGGCCTGGTCGGCCATTGCCGCAATCATTAATATTATGTTTCGAATCCCGTACCAGGGAAGATCTTTTTTGAGGTACTCCTTAATCACATCAACAGACACATTCCCAGTGGCAGGAATAAATCCAACAAGACGCAAACGATCTGCCTTATCCTGACATTCAAGAAGTGTTTCCAGCAGATACCGTGCAGCACGACGCCCAAGATTCGTAAGGAGTTGCTCAGCAAGCGCCCTTCTTTCCCCACGACCGTGAAGACTTACAAGGGTAAGTTCCCCAAGGACATAGTCAACAGCCATTCCATCCTGAGCCCTGCAAACAACACTTCGAATTGCATTACTTTTTTGAAGCGATCCTGACTGAATCTGATACAGAAGATCAAGAAGAGCGGAACATTCCTTCCACATCCCCTCTTCAAGCATCCGTATGCCATTGTCCTGCAATTGTTTACAAACACTGTTGCATACAGAAAGAAACTCTGTCTCAAAACGCAACCAGTCCTGAAGAAATTTCAGGAGTTTTTTTATCAGATTGGGGTGGTGTTGTTTTAAATCAAGGACACTGAGACAGAGGCTGAGGGCCATAACGGCACGCTCCCGCATCTTTTTATTTTCATCACAGACACTCTCACCGAGCTTTTCAAACAGAGCAATGGCCTTGTCGTGTTCACCTGTCTGACAATAGTCCCTGATCAGATCGGGTAAATTCTCAAGCAATTCATCATTTAAGAGAACCTCACGACTACCCTCCTCAAAACCGGCAAGCAGGGTTACAAGACGTTGCTCAGCATGTTTCTGTTCTGTGGATGCAAGCATTTCATTTGCCTTTTTCTGCGCATCCTTCTGTCTGTTTCTATCTATTTTCATCAATTCATCTTTGAAAAGTCCATAACAACATTTCTAACTTAACAGATCCTGTACCGTTCTTCGTCCCTAAGTAAAACTACTATTGAAAATCTACCATACCATTTACACAAAAAAAACAATTTTAGTTACACAATTCCGAAGACATTGTCATGAGTTTTACCTGCAGGCTTTTCAAACCACTTAAATCATTATCTCCTACGTCATCCTTTAGCCGTAAAAATTCTGACCTTGCCTTTGGATAACCGTATTCCATGGCAAGCCCAAACCATGCTATCGCAGTGATAGAGGAACGGGAAACACCCTTTCCCTGGTCATACAGACTCCCTAAAAAAAATTGGGCCATAGGCCAATCCTGTTGGGCTGCACAGAGGTACATGCAGTATGCCTTTTGATAATCCTGCTCGACTCCACTGCCATTTTCATATTTTATTCCCAGATAAAGGCAGGCCCCGGCCACATCTTTTTCCGCAGCTCTCTCAAACCAGCGAGCAGATTTCTCAGTACTTCGGCGCACTGTTTCTCCGCCATATTCATAAAGAAGACCTAAGGCATACTGCGACTGAGCGTCACCCTTTTCTGCAGCCTTGATAATATCTGTTTCATAACTTGTCCCGGCAACAAGTGGATCTGCCAATGCAAGCAACAGGCACAAAAAACAGAAAAAGCCGCTATTTCTGCGAGAAACAGAAATAACGACTTGTATTTGCATTGGAAAGGAAAGCAACTGATACCTAAATAGGTTCACCAAAGGCGTTCAATGTTTTACTGGCAGCAAGGTCAACAGTGACATACATGGTAAGAGTGGTAGCGGAGATAGATGAATTTGGCTCAATTTTCATCATACACGTTCTGTGGGGTTTAGTGAAAGCAAGAATAATATCCTGACTTGATACTTCTCCTGCCAGTTTCCACTTGTTTTTCTCCATGGAAGTAATAATAAAATCTTTAAGCGAATTAGCTTCTATCCGCCCTTTGTAATGGATAATGCCACCACGAAAGGAATCAGTACGAATGGAGACACTGTTGTCATTAATATATTTCATATCTGCTGGAATTTCGATGTCCTCATAATTACCAAGGGTACTTACCATGGGTGGTAATTCATCAAGGGCTAAGCTGCCTGACATTGGATCCGTATTACTTTTTCCTGGCAAACATCCACTGAAGATAAGCAAAACTGTCAGCAATGCAAAAACAGACTGAACCCTTATTGGTTTCAAAATTTTCATAAAATCTCTCCGTTTCTTATAATGATTTATAATTTTACAGGCCACCAACACACATATATTTTATCTCTAAATATTCTTCAATACCATACTTGGAACCTTCCCGCCCAATCCCTGACTCTTTCATGCCACCAAAAGGCGCGGCTTCGGATGATAAGACGCCGGTATTGACACCAACCATACCATACTCAAGTGCCTCTGTTACCCGAAAACAACGTGCCATATCCGCACTGAAAAAGTAGGATGCCAGGCCATACTCTGAATCGTTGGCCATGGCGACACCTTCTTCTTCATCTGTAAACACAAAAAGGGGTGCAATGGGGCCAAAAGTCTCTTCAGTGGCAATTTTCATTTCACGAGTTACATTTCCAAGAACTGTGGGCTCAAAGAAAAAACCACTTTCTCCAGTCCTCTTACCGCCTGCAAGCAATGTTGCTCCTTTTTGCAGGGCGTCTTCAATCTGGCTTTCTACTTTCAAAACTGCATTAATATCAATAAGAGGTCCCTGATTAATATCATTCTCAAAACCGGACCCTACCCGGAGCTGCTCTTTCACGGCCACACATAGTTTAGAGGCAAACTTTTTATACACACCCTCCTGAACAATAAAGCGATTAGCACAGACACATGTCTGGCCAGCATTTCGGTATTTTGAAGAAACCGCCTCGACAACTGCGGCATCAAGGTCAGCATCATTAAAAACAATAAAAGGAGCATGGCCGCCAAGCTCGAGTGAAACTTTCTTTACGGTGGAACTGCAGGCAGCCATCAATTTTTTTCCAACCGGTGTTGATCCGGTAAAGCTTAGCTTCCTAACTATCGGACTTGAGGTCATTTCTGCCCCGATTTCTCTCGCTGATCCTGTTATCACATTAAAAACGCCCTTCGGTATACCGGCACGATGAGCAAGCTCAGCTAGAGCCATTGCAGAAAATGGTGTCTGCGCAGCAGGTTTAACAACCACAGGACACCCTGCAGCAAGGGCAGGTGCAGCTTTTCTGGTAATCATAGCAGAAGGAAAATTCCAGGGCGTAATAGCAGCACAAACACCAACGGGTTCCTTAAGTACTACAATACGCTTTCCCGGTTGAGCCATGGGAATAGTGTCTCCGTATACACGCTTTGCCTCTTCAGCAAACCATTCAACATATGCAGCTCCATACAGGACTTCCCCTTCTGCCTCTGCAATGGGTTTGCCCTGCTCACTGGTCATGATCACAGCAAGATCTTTCTTATGCTCTACAATTAAATCAAACCATTTTCGCAACAAAACAGATCGTTCTTTGGCGGTTAATTTCTTCCAGGGTAAATAAGCTTTTTCAGCTGCCTCTATGGCATCTCTGGTCTCTTTTGCACCAAGAGATGGAACTGTTCCCAGCAGTTTCAAGTTGGCAGGATTAAACACTTCAATTCTTTCGCTGGAATCAATCCATGCACCATTTATATAACACTTCTCCCTTAGAAGCGCCGGATCCTGTAAATTCATGCAAAACCTCAAAAAAAACTATTGTATTATTAGTATGGAAAATTACTAAAAATATACTACCATGTAACTATATAGCATCCAAGGGAATTGATTTTTTTTAGCTGAAACACGTTACACAAAAAGAGCAGGAACATGCAAACAACAAATCCTATGCAAATAACTATTAACAAAGAGCCAATCAGACTCAGTCAATTTCTCAAACTTGCAAACCTTGTCCAGGACGGAATAGAGGCAAAAATACGAATTCTAGAAAAGGAAGTTACGGTAAATAAGGTCTTGGAAACGCGTCGTGGAAGAAAGTTGTACCATGGTGATACAATACAATTTAACAATGCTGTTTTTCAGGTCGTAAAGCAACAGGAAAAAACTCCTTAAGGCAACGAAACTTTGTCAGATGCTATGGAATAGAGTTGCACTGCATGTTCGAAGCCACGTAACTGCCTGGCCGCCTCTTTTCGCATGGGAAAAACCTGCTTAACATCGTTCTTTGCCGCTTCAGTAATTAAAATTGTCCCTGATTCTGTAGCCGAGGCTAAACGCTGCGCTACATTCACTTCTGTTCCAATTACAGTATAATCCAGTCTTCTTGAAGAGCCGACATTCCCGTGAAATAACTCCCCTCGACTTATACCAATACCAAGCCCAAGCTCCTTAAATACATCTGATTTTTGTAACCATTCCAGTCGTAACTGCTCAAAACGCTGTGCCAGCTCAACTCCGGTACAGACTGCTGCATCGGATGGATCAGCAATGACAATAGGAGCTCCAAACGAAACAAGGGCCGCATCTCCCATAAATTTATCCAACGTTCCTTTCCAGGAAAAAGCCACTTCCGAAAACAAATCAAAGAAGCTGCTGAGAAAATGGCGAATATCTTCGTGTGACAGGTGTTGAACTGCCAAAGTAAAGTTCCGAATATCTGCGAACAATACAGTGATCTCCCTGACTCCGCCAAGGAGCATAGGATTGTCGTCGGAGTTAAGCAGAATTTCAGCGACTTCAGGAGCAACATACTGTTCAAAAAGTGCTTTTGTACGCGCGTTCTGTTCACGATCCTGCATGGAGGCAACATTCTCAAGAGCCATTCCAGCCTGCCCGCAAATAACTGACAACATTTCTATGTCCGCTGGACTGTACTCTATATCACTATCCGTCTGCGTAATATTTAGAACACCCAGAATTTTATCACGACCGGTTAAGGGATATGAAATGGACGCAGCAGTTTCCTTTTGTTTCAAATGCTGAGCAAGTGGAGATTGCTCCTGGGTATTTTTATTAAGAATTACGGGTTCACCATGGGCAAAAACCCAACCAGTGATTTTTTCACCTGACCTGACGGCAACCTGCTTTGCAATGGTTTTATCTATTCCCCTTGACGCCACAATATGCAACCGTTCATCTTCTTCTACAAACATCATAAGAGAAATTTTGGGTACATTGATTTGCAGCAATACGGCTTCCAGAAACAAGTCGTACACCTCCTCAAATGTAACCGCTTCAGAAAATTTTTCTCCAAGCTTATAGAGGGGAAGCATGGTTTTAAGACGAGTATTTTCTTCACGCAACTCGGAAATCACAAGAGCTTCCTGAACTGATCTCAAAATTTCTGCGCCATCCACCGGCTTCTCAAGGACACCGCTGAACCCTTTTTTCATAGCCTCTATGACCATATCCATATCAGCATGACCAGAGACGAGTATTCCTACAATACCGGGACTACTTTGGCGGATGATATCGAAAGTCTCTATACCACCGATACCTGGCAACATTGCATCAACAATTGCGAGATCAAAGTGGGTGGTAAGAGCAAGCTCAATTGCCTGTTCACCGCTGTAGGCGCAGGAAACATCATGCCCCACATCGCCAAGAGCCATTCGACTCATATCAGCAATAAACGCTTCGTCATCTACAATAAGAATTTTTTGTGAAGCCATGTGATCATTTTATTGAAAAGAATAAGTTTTAAATTCACTGTTTAAAAAAGAGTATCATAAAAAAAAACCTTTGGGAATGTTATCATTAAGAATATCACAGTAAGGTTTATTACCGGGTATTTTACTATTTGCGACACTGAAAGAAAAAAGGTAAATTCAATTCAAATTATGACCAGCAATCAAAATCAGCCACAACAGCCCATTCTTTCAGTCGGGTGCAGCACATTTTGCAGAATCACACAGGATAAAAATCTTCAATTCACTCCACAGCCACAAACTATTCCCTTAACAATGATCAATAAAACTGCTTCCAATATTCCTCTGGCAGAACGTATGCGACCGCAATCTCTTGATGATTTTGTAGGACAAAAAGAGATCATGGGAGAAGGCAAGTTGCTGCAGAGCGTACTTGAATCCGGCACCCTGCCGTCACTTATCCTCTGGGGTCCGCCGGGGACTGGTAAAACGACCCTTGCAAAAATCCTGGCACGCGCTACCACTGCCGATTTCGTCTATTTTTCTGCTGTGCTTTCTGGCGTCAAAGAAGTTCGAAAAATTGTAACCCAGGCTGAAAAGCGAAGAGAAAAAGAACAAAGAGGAACTATTTTCTTTATTGATGAAATCCATCGTTTCAACAAAAGCCAGCAGGATGCATTTCTGCCCCATGTGGAAAGTGGGCTGTTTACCCTCATAGGGGCCACCACTGAGAACCCGTCTTTTATGGTTATCGCTCCTCTGCTTTCCCGTTGTAAAGTTCTTGTTTTACACCCCTTCTGCAAAGAAGAATTAGCCAATATTTTCAAAAAGGCCCTGAAGGATGATGAAAACGGGCTTGGAACCTATGATTTTTCCTTTACTGATGAGAGTCTTGAGTTGCTCAGTAGCTATGCGGATGGAGATGCGAGAAAAGGATTAAACACCCTGGATATTGCCGCGACCCTGCTGTTACATAGAAATAAATCTGCAATAGAGAAACCTGAAAACCTGATCACCGTTGCTGATATACAGGAAGCAGCGCAGCAATCAACACTGCGTTATGATAAAGATGGTGATGAACATTACAATACAATATCTGCTCTCCATAAGAGTCTCCGTGATTCTGATCCCGATGGCAGCCTGTACTGGCTCTACAGAATGCTTGAGTCCGGTGAAGACCCACTTTATATTTGCAGACGCCTGATTCGCTTTGCCTCTGAAGATGTCGGACTGGCTGACCCCCAGGCATTGACACACACCATTTCCTGCAGGGACGCCTACCATACTCTGGGCTTACCTGAAGGGAAACTTGCCCTTGCCCAGGCAGTTGTCTACCTTGCCACAGCCCCTAAAAGCAACGCTATCTACAGTGCAGAAAGAAATGTTCTTCAATGTATTCGAAAATCTGGTACATTAGCCGTTCCGATGCATCTCAGAAACGCCCCGACAAAATTGATGAAAGAACTCGATTACGGCAAGGGCTATAAATATGCTCACGATACAGATGAGGCTCTGGTTGCACAGGATCATTTACCCGGTGCCATAAAAGAACAGCATTTTTACTCACCAACAAACAGGGGCTACGAATCCCGGATAAAAGACCGCCTGCAAAAATGGCGTATTATTCTTCAACAGCGACAAAAACATGCAAAAAAAAATTAATGTAGTTTTCAATGTACCTGTAGTATTGATGCTTGCCATTCTCTACCTCTTTGCTTCCCATTGCTCTGCGCTTGCCTCGCAAACCGAACCACTACTGATTTTCTACTCCGATAATGTTCAGGGCGAAACTGAGCCCTGTGGCTGAAAATCTAATCAAATGGGCGGTCTGTCCAAAAAAATATTTCAGATTAAGAGCCTCAGTAAAGAAAACACAGCTAACAGCCTGCTGGTTGACAGCGGGAATCTTTTGTTTAAACAAACGAATATTGCAGATGGTCCAAGCCAGGCAAGGCTGGCGGCCAGCACAATTGTTGAAGTTTACAAGACAATTGGCTTCGATGCCGTGGCGGTAGGTCCTCTGGATCTGGCCGGGGGAGTACTTTTTCTGCAACAGTCTAAAAATGACAATTTCCCCTGGATCTCTGCAAATATTTTTAACGAAAATGAACAGTTACTCTTTAAACCATTTGTCACAAAAACAATTCAGGATCGTGAAATTACCGTCTTTGCGCTAAGTGGAGCGCCCAAACGCGCTCTCTCTGATGTATACATAAAACCCTGGGAAGATATCTTGCCATCGCTACTACAACGTATCAGAAAGAAAAACAGAAATGGACTTATCGTTCTCCTTTCTTCCCTGTCCGACAAAGAAAACCAGGTAATAGCAAAAGAATACAAAGACATTCACGTACTGGTAAGTGCCCACCCGAGAAAAGGAAATGTTGCTCCCCAACTTATTAACAATACCCTTCTCACACAGACTGCTAAACAAGGAAAACACCAGGGACTCCTTGAAATCACATTTGGTTCCTCTCGTCTGTGGGGACAAAACAGTCAGAAAAAACTTGCCGATTTACAAAACAGCCTTGGCTCCATAAACTGGCAACTGCAAAGGCTTCTTAAAAAATCTAAACCTTCCGGCAATGCTGCAAAATACGAAAAAACCATCACTCGCCTTGAAGATGAGAAGAAATCTCTTGCTGCTGAAATAAATACCATGAAGGATCAAGCGGATGAAGAAAGAAATGGAGGAACCAAAGAGGACAATTTCACCTATCGCTTTATAGGTCTGAAGAAAAACATGCCAAATGATCAGCGAACAGACGAGAAGATCCATACATTGAACCAGGAAGTCAGAAAACTGAACGCCAGGCTGAAGCAGGCAAAGACAGCAAACAGGCATATAACGGGAGCAAAATCATCCCTTTCCCTGATTGGTCACAATGCTTGCGGAGAATGCCATGAAAAACAGAAGATTTTCTGGGAATCAACCCGCCACGCAAAGGCTTATAATACCCTGCTGACAAAAAACAAAAATCTGGACACAAACTGTTTACCCTGTCACTTAAGCATGGAAATTACAAAGGGAGCATTTGCGCCCCTTGCTCCGAATATGATACTATCCTATCCTGAAAAATTGCAGTCTGTTGGCTGTGAGACCTGCCATGGCATAGGAAATAAACACAGTACTGATCCTGAACAATTCAAACTGGTTCTGACACCAGCAAGCGATATCTGCTTAACCTGTCACACGGATGAACATGACGACAATTTTATATATAAAGAAAAACTTGAGAAAGTTTCATGTCCGGCGGGATAAAAAAAAAGGCGCTTTCGATTACATCGAAAACGCCTCAAAGCTACTGCAATCCAGATGTTTTGTTAATTAACAACCAAAAGCTTTCTGGAGATTTGGTACAGTCTGCTTCTTACGACTCATCATTCCATCAATCCACATGGAAGAAGTAGCAGCATCAAGCTTTCCATCGAATGCACCTTCAATCAACGCTTCATCGTCAGAAATAACAACAAGTTGTGTACCTTCTTTTACAACATCAGTAAGCATAAGAAGAACAGTGTGACGTCCGTCAGCTTTTACTTCTTTAACAGCATTCAGAAGATCTTCACGAATATCAGCAACCTGGTCGAGAGTAGCAAGCTCAAGCTGACCACAACCAACTTTGTTTCCATTCATATCGAAATCTTTGTAGTCACGGAAAACGAGGTCTTTTGCAGGAACGCCTGCAACAGAAGACTTGGCTTTCAGCATATCCATGAACAGGCCGTCGGTATCATCTACACCGGCAGTACCTTTAAGCTCAGCAACAGCAACCTTATCATCTTCGGTACAGGTGGGTGATTTAAAGTTAACGGTATCAGAAAGAATCGCTGCAAGCATTCCGCCGGCAACATCCTTAGGAATAGCAACACCGGCATCTTTGAACATTTTGTTCAAAACGGTTCCGGTACAGCCAACAGGTTCCACACGGGCAAGAATCGGGTTGTTAGTTGTAACGTCACCAATTTTGTGATGATCAACGATTGCTACAACTTCAGCATCGCCAAGATTGGCAGGACCCTGTCCTATATCACTAAAATCAACCAGAGCAACAGTTTTGCCAGCACAATCCATCATCTCTTCGGGAGCGGTAAGACCAAATTTCTCCAGAACAACGGTGGACTCAGGATTAAGATCGGCAAGAGTTGACTGCATACATGCCTTCGCATCCTGTCCCTGTGCATTCATAAGGGTAGCAAGAGCGATTGAAGCGGTCACTGAATCGGTATCTGGGTTAGAGTGACCGGTTACGTAAATTGTCATTGTGTTTTCCTCCGTACACTTTAAAGTATCTAAATATGCTCAACTTCGAGCTTTAATTAACTACGTCTAAATTGTTGGGAACAATAGTGCTTTAGCTCTACTGAGTCAAGCATAAAACGGTACATGAGGCAAAACAAATGAATGAACATTCAGCCTGATTGCTCGTGACTTTCGACACCGTTCACTGTATATTAGAAGTCAAAATTGCCCACAATTTCACAGCAAATGAGTTTTATTTATGGATCTTTCAGAAGAAAAGCCAGAACGTCCAAACCCCACTCCTCAAAAAAAGTTTTCTGTTCTTCCTGCAATTCTCATTATCCTGCTACTCCTTGCAATAGGAGGTATCCTGTTTTTCTTCAACTCCAGTTCAATTCCCCCCCTCGTCATTTCAGAACAGGAACAAACTGAAGAAGGTCATACAGCAATAGATCGCGAACAGAAATTTGATACTGAAAAATCAGCTTCCCTCGACTTGAAGTCTACGGATCCAGCGGCAAAACATTTTCCTCTTGATACAAGGGAACCTCAAGCTGATGAGGATAATGGTGAAGAACAGAAATATGACATTTCTGCCCCTTCAGAAGAGCCACCCCCTCCCCCGGTTCTGCCAGAGGATTCAGTAGAAGTATCCGTTTGTACACAACCTGAGCAGCGACTACGTGCTTTTTATGCACATCTGGACACGCAACCATATATGAAAGCCTATCATCTCTCCACGAGCAGTCAGGATCATTTTATAGCGCTTATAAAAAAGCTTCTCGACAACCCGCCTGAAGTGAGTCGTGAATCTGATGATCTGTATACCATACTCAAAAACACAGCTCACTTTTTCAGAATTTCCGGAAAAGATAATATATTTATGCTCCAGGGAATTCTCAACAGTGAAAAAGATCAACTTGAACAGATTCTTGCTGATTACTATCTGCTGGTGACAATTCCTGAATGTTCATCCAGCCCGTATACAGATACCATCAACAGAGATGCGCTTTACGAATATGCCTGTTTTTTCCTGAATACCATGGGAGGCAGACTCTACCTGTTCAGGCGAGATTCTTTGTCACGCATGACTGTTACCTATTATGCTATCCTGCTGGTTGAACTTGCCAACACCCAGCAAAACAATCGTCACGGCATTGCCTTAACGACTGGAGTTAATATGCTTATTTCGGAAATGGAAAGAGGTGGTTCCAGTTTAAAAGGCATAGAAGAATACCTGGATAAACTTTACGACCTCAAAGAAAAATATCAGTAAGTTTGACTTTTATCGAAAATTCACCCTATAGTGTGACAGGAAATATTCTTTATCTCAAAACTGGTTGCCCTACGCAGACAGTCACACAATCATTTGCTCCCCATACCTGGCTGTGTCTGTTTTTATTGTTATCGTCATTCAAACCTCAATTTATTTCCAATTATGGATCTTCAACGCTTCAATCATGAACTCTTTGAGTTCCTCAAATTTTCCACCAGCCCGTTTCACGCTGTACAGTATTTGAGCACCCTCTTTCTAAAATCTGGTTTCACAAAACTTGAGGAAAAAGACCGGTGGCAAACTACTCCCGGAAAAGGCTATTTCTGTGTCCGCGATGACGGAAGTCTCCTTGTTTTCAAACTGTCAGGGACAAAACAGGAGAATGATTGCTGGCGAATGCTTGCAGCACATACGGATTCACCTTCCCTGCAGATTAAGCCCCAGCCTGTAACTACATCTAATACCTTCACTCAACTCGGAGTGGAAGTGTATGGCGGCCCTATCCTCTCAACATGGTTTGACAGAGACCTCAGTATTGCAGGAAGGGTAAGTTTGCTCGACCAGGAAAACAATATCCATTCAAGAACCATCGATTTTAAACAACCCCTTGCCATTATTCCAAACCTTGCCATACATCTTAATCGTGAGGTGAATGACAAGTACAGCATCAAAAGGCAAAAACATCTACTGCCTCTCCTCTGCCAGACAGAAGATGACGATTATTCATTTCATGATACTCTGTTACAACAGGTTCAAGAGGAACACGATGATTTGAAGGGAATTAAACTCCTGGGGTTTGATCTCTTCTGTTACGATACTCAGGCCCCGTC
This sequence comes from Desulfocapsa sp., assembly GCA_029935315.1. Taxonomy (GTDB): domain Bacteria; phylum Desulfobacterota; class Desulfobulbia; order Desulfobulbales; family Desulfocapsaceae; genus Desulfocapsa. The sequence continues at coordinate 55,182 of JAOZKN010000006.1, forward strand.
AATCACCGGTTTGCACGGTGATTTTATCTCTGCCAGTCGTCTGGACAATCTGGTGAGCTGTTTTATTGGGACGAAAAGTATGCTGGAGGAAACATCGGGTAACTGCCTTCTGCTCTGCAGTAATCACGAGGAAATTGGCTCATCCACAGTTGCCGGGGCACAGGGTAATTTTTTAACAACAGTTCTGGAACGTCTTGAGGCTGACGCATCAAAGCGTATGCGGATGTTGAGTAACTCCAGCCTTATTTCCATGGACAATGCCCATGGCCTGCATCCAAATTTCCCGGAGAAACACGACCCGCAACATTTACCATTACTCAATAAGGGTCCTGTTATTAAATACAATGCTAATCAACGCTACGCCAGCACTAGTAAATCTGCGGCTCTTTTTAAGGTCCTTTGTGACGCAAGTGGTACACCAGTTCAGGAATTCGTCATGCATAATGACCTGCGCTGCGGTTCAACTATTGGCCCCATTGCCGCCACCTCCCTTGGCATCCAGACCGTTGATGTTGGTATACCCAGTCTTGCCATGCACTCTATCCGGGAAACCACTGGAGTAAAAGATCCCTACATGCTCTTTAAGGCGATTTCCCGTTTTCTCACCTGTACAAACCTACCAGGAGCAGGGGCCTAAATGCACAAGCCAACACACTTCACCCTTGTCCTGCTTGGCTTTCTTTTGTTTTTGCTTCCCCTTAACGGAAACAGTGCACAGTTAAAACATTCAGTGAACAAATATAAGGGAACAGAGGTTAGTGAAGCTGCAATTCAACGCCTCAAACCCTACAACAAGTTTATAAACTATTATTCACAGTTTACTTTCTTCAGGCCACGCCACAAAGTCAGTCCTGATTTTATCAGAGCCTTGATTCTTGCTGAGTCCAGTGCTAACCCCAATGCCGTTTCCAGCAAAATTGCCATGGGCCTTGGCCAGATTATTTATTCCACCGGAAAAGAAGCTGCCCTCGAACTCTCACGCTCATCGTTCACATTTCCACAAATATCCAGAAAAAGGCTTGCCACTCTGAGCAAAGATGATCTTTTTGATCCAGAGATGAATATCCTGCTCACCTGTTATCTGATATCCAAATATAATTTTAAATTTAACGGCCAGCTTGAGCTTGTCTTGACTGCATGGAACGCAGGGGAATATCAAAAAGAACTAAAGAAAGGGCGAGTGGCACCGTACCAGGAGACGCACAACCTTATCGGCAAAGTGAACAGCTACTATGTTGACCTGCTGCGGAAACGTTCCCGGCTGGTGGCTAACTAAAGGCAATTATAAGGCGAGTAAACAATAAAAAAAGCCCTGTTCTTCACAAGGAAAAACAGGGCCGGTAAATCAGGAGGGAAAAGAAATTATTTACTGAGTGAAGCCAGTGATTTTTCCATCTTTTTATTTATAATACCGCTGATATGTTCATCGGTCCAGATACCATCTTTGCGTACCGCTTTAGAAGCATTTCCAAAACCGATGCGTACCTTCTGGCTGGACACGGCATCAAGTGCTTTCTGAATCCTTTCCTGCACCTCTTCTTTTGATAAGCCTTCAGCTTCACCAATGGGTCCAAGATCTTTCATCTGTTCTGTAAAATCGGTTATTAACTGAACAAATCGAGGCGCCTCAGCAGCAGAGGCCCACTGAAGACTATATCGCTCTTCTTTAATTCCAACATCACGGAGCACCTTCTTGACCAGTGCATCCATTCCCATCGCATCGTAATTACCAACCTGGTAATGGCATTCGCCAAGTTGTCAGCCACCGGTGAAGATACCATCCGCTCCTTCAAGAAAGGCTTTCAGGACAAATGATGGATCAACGCGGCCGGTGCACATAACCCGAACTGTGCGCATGTTCGGCGGGTATTGAAACCTCGATACTCCCGCTGCATCGGCTGCTGCATAACAGCACCAGTTACAGAGGAACCCAAGAATTTTTGGGCTGAATTCATTATCTGACATGTTGTTCTCCGAAAATCTATTTATGGGCTACTGCTTATGCCTCTACTTTTTCTTTATTATTTCCAAATGCTTCAATCTGTGAAATCAACTGTTCATTGGTAAATCCACCCATGGAGATGGCAAAAGTTGGACAGTGGGAAGCACAGATACCGCAGGCTTTACATGATGCAGAAACAGTTTCCGCCTTACGTTTTTTGCCAACTTTTTTCATAACAATCGCGCCATAGGGGCAGAGGCTGGTGCATATTCCACAACCGATGCAATCGTCCTGATTAACACTTGAGACAATTGGATCAACAGTAACTGATCCCTGTACAAGAGGCATTGCTGCTTTTGCTGCAGCTGCCTGTGCCTGAACGATTGTCTCGTCAATGGGTTTTGGTCCATGGGCAAGGCCGCAGACATACACACCTTCAACAGCGAGTTCAACGGGACGTAACTTCACATGGGCTTCCAGGAAGAAATTATTCGCTGTCACAGGTAATTTGAGTAACTTGGACAACTTTTCAGTCCCATCAGGAACAAGTCCTACAGATAAAGTCACAAGATCTGGTGTCATTGATACTTCTTCCTGCATGATGGAATCGAAAAAGTCGACTTGAACCTTGGTACCTTTCTTGCTTACCACAGGCTTGCGATCCATTTCGTATGGAATAAAGATAACACCCTTTTTACGAGCCTCAAGATAGGCATCTTCAGCAAAGCCGTAAGTCCGAATATCTCTGTAAAGGACAATGATCTGAGACTCTGGATTGATCTCTTTTATTTTCAGAATATTTTTCATTGCGTGGTTACAGCAGACCTTGGAACAATAGTTAAGATCATCACCACGTGACCCTGCACACTGGATCATAACAACTGAACCGGGAGCACGATTTTTAGCACGGCCGGCAAGCTTTGTCTCAAGTTCCTGCTGGGTAACAACCTTCTTGGACTTTCCTAGTTGGTACATATCCGGACGATGTTCATGACCACCAGTGGCAACGACAACAACACCATGATCATAGGTTATTTCAGTCTTTTTCTTAGTCTTTCCACTTTCTATGACTGAACTGAAATTACCAACAAACCCGGAAGTCTCAACAAGAGTCGAATCAAGCATCACCTCAATGTTTTTGGATTTCTTTACTTCAGCTACAAGAGTCTTCAGATGAGCAGCAATAGAATCCCCGGAAAGGGTGTTCTTCAGATTTAACATCTGACCACCAACTTTAGAAGACTGTTCAACAATAATTGATGGAAATCCCTGATCAGAAAGTGAAAGAGCTGCTGTCATTCCGGCAACACCACCACCTAAAACAAGTGCTTTAGGGGTAACGGGTACACTCTGCTCTGGAAGAGGCTGGATATGAGAAGCCTTGGAAACTGCCATACGAACAAGATCCTTCGACTTTTGGGTAGCAGCCTCAGGTTCGTTGGCATGAACCCAGGAACATTGATCACGAATATTGACCATCTCGAAGAGATTTCTATTCAAACCAGCATCTTTCAGGGTTTCCTGAAAAAGCGGTTCATGTGTTCGTGGAGAGCAGGCAGCAATGACTACTCTGTTCAGCTTTTGCTCTTTAATGGTCTGTTTGATCTGTTCCTGAGCATCCTGGGAACAGGAATAGAGATTTTCGGTGTAGTAAGTAACATTCTCCATTCCACCAGCCTCATTGGCAACATCAGGACAGTCAACAACAGAGCTGATATTAATACCGCAATGGCAGACAAAAACACCGATACGTACTTCATCATCTTCTGTAACGGGTAGTTCTGTGGGGTATTCTTTTTGTACGGTACCTTTACCACGCTGACTTTTGAGCGTTATTGCAGCAAGTGCGGCGGCGGCTGACGCTTGTGTTGCTGATTCAGGAATATCTTTTGGCCCCTGGAATGCTCCAGCGACCGAAATTCCCGGCTGGCTGGTTTCAAGAGGTGTAAAGGTCCCAGTCTTGCAGAAATCATAATGATTCAGGTCAATCTTTGTAATGTCAGCGATTTTTTGCGCATCTTTTGGAGACTCAAGGCCTACTGACAACACTACCATATCATGGGAATCAAACTTATGCTGACCGTCAAGGGTAGAATAAGTCAGTTTGAGATGATTTTCCCAGGGAGTTACATCTGCAACCTTGGCACGAACAAACTTGATACCAATGGCCTCTGCACGCTCACGTGCAGCATCAAAATCCTTGCCCTGAGTACGGATATCCATATAGTAGATGGTGATATCCACTTCAGGATCATGCT
>JAOZKN010000119.1:0-4046 GCA_029935315.1 Desulfocapsa sp.
AACTTTACGGTGGCAAACGATGCAAGAAAAGAACAAAGTGGGCGGGAGGGGAAAACGTGAAAGAGGATGCTTTGCTATAAAATATATTTAAACAATCTCTTTAGTACTCTGTGGTTTGTTTTTCGGCAAGCAAAAAGAAACAATCAAGTTATGGAACGGTTGCCCACTGATGTAACTTTGACCGAAATTCCCCTTCATTTATTTTACAGGAGTAAGATTTTTAAGAAAAAAATATTAGGGTGAATGGGAGGGATGGCTGCTGACAGAGGTGAATTTCCAAAGCTAATCAAAGTCAACATCTTTCCACTATATGTTGTCATTTGCTCATCAAATAAAAAGCAACACCACTGGCGGCAAGCCAGATATTGGTAATATTTGAAATTGTAATGTTAAGGATTGCAGCCAGTGGTTTATTACGGCTCAATAGAGCCAGGCAGGATTTGAATTCGGGCCAGGAGGTAAGTGCTGCCAGCACCAGAAAGCCGATAAGGCCTTTGGGGGCTTTAGAATGGGTTGCGGCAAATGAAACAACAGGGTCGAGGAAATACCCGGCCCCAAGGAGGAGGATAATGGCGGGAATCAGCCAGCGTCTGGCTCCTTCATGGTACATCTCATCGCTTTCTTCTTCTCCTTCACAGGGACGCAGTAAAAATAAGGGGACGGTTATCAGAAGGGCAGCAAGCAGCCAGAATTTGTAGTGGTCTGCATTGAGAAAATAAAAACTCACGGCCAGGGTTGCTGTGGAAACAAGGGTAATGGCACTGTAGATTGGTTTTATTTTAAATGTCTGAACTGTCTTGCCACAGATAATGGCGGCGATAAAAAGTAGCAATGGGTTCATAAAGTTTGAGCCAAGTGGGGTAGATGCTGCAAATAAAACGTCCCCCGCCACGAGGCCGACAATGAGACATAATGCTTCCGGGCCATTGGTAATAAAGCCTGTGACTGTTCCAATACCCTTTATATGCTTTATGGATTCAATGATGATTTCAACGGCAAGCCCAATGATCATCATCTCAACGATAATTCCTGAGGCACCGATAAAGGATTGCTGGAGATCGCCGCCAAATAACAGACTGCTTCCACAGAAAAACGCAAGAACCAGTACCCAGGCGGTCATGTCCAGTTTGGTTACTGAGTCTAAAATCAGGGTTCTCACGACTGATGTACCTTTTTGAGAAATTGGGAAATTTTTTGGTGATTGAGGAGGATACCGCTGATCTTCAGATGGCCATATTTCAAGGTGGGTATAAAGGTAACACCATCCTTTAAGGCACGTAGCGGATTTGACAGTATCTCAACTTCTTCCAGTTGGATATCCTCGTTGTCTTTCTCATGCAGCAGCTCATCCAGAACCTTTTTTGCCATATGGCAACGGGGTCAGAGATTGGAATGATAAAAAATGATCTTCATGGAGTTGCTTTATTTTTTTTTAAGATATACGATTTAATAAAAGGTTTTATTTACTTAGTGCCTGGCAAGCTGCAGGCCTTATGAGAAATATCCTGTATCGCAAGCCAGATTGTACGATACACTGAAAGCAGTAAACTATACAACCAGAGTTTTAAGAATATATCATGACAGCTCTAACTATTATCAGTGATCAACGCTATCTGCAACACGATACCGGAGGAGGTGATCATCCTGAAGTTCCCGAACGATTAACAGTGATTCGCCGATCCCTTGACACGTGTAAAAGTTCTTCCGAGATCTCTTATAGTAAACCGAGAATAGCAGAACGTGAATGGCTCCTTGCCGCACATTCGGAGTCATGGCTGTTTCGATTTGAAGAAGGAGTACTTTCCGGGAAGACCTATATTGATCATTCTGATAATCAGATTGGTTACGACTCTTATAATGTTGCTATGCTTGCCGCAGGCGCAGGACTGAATGCTATAGATCTTCTCGAGGCCAATGAAGCAGATAACGTATTTTGTCTGGTGAGGCCTCCGGGACATCATGCTGAAGCAAAAATCCCTTTTGGCTTCTGTTTTTTTAATAATTGTGTTGTTGCTGCAAGGTACTGGCAACAGCAATACGGAAGAAAACGTGTTCTTATATTTGATTTTGATGCCCATCATGGCAATGGTATACAGTCAGCGCTGGAGGAGGAGTCTGCCACTCTCTACGTCAGTATCCATGAACACCCGAGCTTCAGCTATCCCGGGACCGGGTATATTGAAGATACTGGCATTGGTGAAGGGAAAGGGACGGTGTTGAACATTCCACTTTCTCCCGGCGCAGAAGACAGCATGGTTATGGAAAAACTAGAGCAGGTCATTCTTCCGAGGCTGATTACTTTTGAGCCGGAGGCAATTATTGTTGCAGCTGGTTTTGATGGACATAAAGCAGATGACATGTCCGGACTGCATTACTCCACAGAACTTTACTTTACAATTGGATGTACTGTCAGAAGCTGGGCAAAACGATTTACCGGAGGTAAACTTCTCTCCATTCTTGAAGGTGGCTATGAACTCTCGGTATTAGGAGACTCAGCTGCCGCCTATGTAAATGGTTTGGTGAATGAATAATTCACCGTTTATTAATCTTTAAACTGAGGCAGAGTATGTATATTTCACGGCATATGACTAAGAATCCCATTACAATTTCACCAGCCATGTTTCTTCCCGAAGCAAGATCATTACTTAATGATTACCAATTCCGCCATTTGCCTGTGGTTGACGACCAGGGTGTGCTTGTAGGCATGCTCACTGACCGTGATTTACGTTCTGCCTTTCCATCCTCTGTGCTCAGTGACAGTGAAAGGACGCTTGTCTACGAGAAGGTGGAAAAGACAGAAGTCTCTGAAGTTATGTCAACTGAAAGCATTTCCCTGACACCAGACTCAACCCTTGATGATGCGCTCTATCTTTTTGACAGGGACCAGGTGGGCGCATTACCAGTTCTTGAGGATGGTCAGGTGGTGGGTATCTTTTCCATTCGGGATCTCACTGCCGCCTATAAGCTTTCATTTGGTGTGGGCGAGAAGGGTGCTGTGTTGATTGGCCTTGATGATGATGGTTCTGAAACCATCCTCACCCGGCTGGTGACGCTTCTGGAGAAAGAAAAAATCCCATTCTCTCGAATCCTGCGAATTCCAAATGAAGAAGATGGCAGTGCTATCTATATACGAGTCAATACTTTTAAAATTGCTGGAGTCCTTGAATTTCTCAAAGACAATGGTTTTTCCGTAAGACGCTTTTCCTGAAAGGATAACAGATGAGTATTAAGGAACTGTTTGAGCCTGAAAGTATTGCCATTGTAGGTGCTTCACGCCAGGAACATAAGGTCGGACATTCTATTCTTAGAAATTTGGTTGAAGGTGGGTTTGCCGGTACAATAGTGCCTGTAAACCCTGCTGCAGACGAGTTGATGGGGCTTAAATGTTACCCGTCTCTCAACGAGTATGATCAGGAGCTCGATCTTGTTGTTATTGCCCTGCCCCAGGCACAGGTAAAAGCCGTTGTTGAAGAGTGCGCTTTGCTAAAGGTCAAAGGGATTGTTGTAACTGCTTCCGGCTATAAGGAGATGGGGCCTGAAGAGGCAAGACTTGAGCAGGAACTGGTGGATCTGTGCAGGCGTCGTGATCTTCGCCTGTTGGGGCCCAATTGTCTCGGATTTATTAATACAGAAAAAAAGATAAACGTCACTTTTACTACAACCCATCCTGAGACTGGTGTGATTTCCATCTTCTCGCAATCAGGGGCTTTGTGCAGTGTGATGATGGACATTGCAGGGGAACAAAACCTTGGCCTGGCGAAGGTTATCAGCATTGGGAATAAAGCTGATATTGCAGGAGTCGATGTCCTCAACTACCTGGCGGATGATCCCCAGACTAAAGTTATTGTCGGGTATCTTGAAGATATTGCAACTGGAAAGGACTTCGTCAAGGCTGCCGAGAAGGCCTCAAACAAGAAGCCGGTTATTATTCTGAAATCAGGAACCACCACCGCAGGCCTGAAGGCAGTCGTTTCTCATACTGGTATTCTTGCCAGTGCAGACTCGGCCTATGGTGCTGTCTTTAAACGTTCCGGTGTTATCCGGGC
>JAOZKN010000119.1:4146-8589 GCA_029935315.1 Desulfocapsa sp.
ACGTTATGCCTCTGCCATAAAAGCAGCTCAATCAGACCCGGCTGTCGATTCCATCCTGGTGATTCTTGCGCCTCAGGCCATGAGTAAACCTGCAGAAACCGCAAAGGCTATAGCCACCAGTGTTGATGGGAGCAAACCAGTGGTAGCAACCTTTATGGGCGGCAGCAGATTAATTCCTGCACGCCAGGAGCTCGCCGCAGCAGGGCTTCCGGACTATGAAACACCCGAACGTGCAGTGAGGGCGTTAAAAGGAATGCTTGAGTATGCAACCTGGAAGCAACGACCGCCACGTACGGTCACACGTTTTCGTGTGAATCGGCGGCGAGTTGAACGTATCCTGTTTCGTCGGCAGCGCACAGGGTTTCTGCAGCTTGGCGAGGTAAAAGGAAAAGATATCCTCGGAGCCTATGGCTTCCACGTTCCGGAAGGTGCATTGGCTTCAAATGCTGAAGAGGCTCAGGAAATTGCCGAGCGAATAGGTTTTCCGGTGGCCATGAAAATCGTTTCTCCTGATGTCATACATAAAAGTGATCTTGGTGGCGTGTTTCTGAATGTGGCAAACGGAGAAAGTGCAGAAGACAGTTACGAGCTGATGATGCTGAAAATCAGAAAAAAGGTCCCTGAAGCACGAATTGAAGGTGTCTATGTCGAAAAAATGATAGGTAAAGGCCTGGAAGTAATCATTGGTATGACACGAGATCCCCAGTTTGGTCCCATGTTGATGTTTGGTCTGGGCGGTATTTTTGTAGAAGTTATGAAAGATGTAACTTTTCACCTGGCACCTGTTACCGAGCAGGAAGCCATTCAGATGCTTAAGTCCACAAAATCTTATGATATGCTGCAGGGTCGTCGGGGGCAGGAAGGGGTAGATCTTGCTGCCATCGCCTCAGGTTTGCAGCGTATCAGCCAGTTGACCACAGATTTTCCACAAATAACTGAACTTGATATCAACCCGTTTATTGTTGGGAATTTTGGAGATGAACCAGTTGTGGCAGATGTACGAATGACGCTGGCTCCATTACAGGAAAAGAAATAGGGAAAAACATGGAATACGATAGCAACTGGAAAGAAACTTATAAAGATATGATTAAGACTCCCAAGCGGGCCTTGTCTCAGTTGCAGTCGGGGCATCGTGTCTTTCTGGGAACCGGTTGCGGAGAACCAACAGTTCTGATTGAAGCTATGACCAAGATTGCCGGCAATCTTGCAGACGTTGAAATTGTAGAACTTCTCACCAAGGGGAATGCACCTTATGTCGATAAAAAATTTGCCAGCTGTTTCAAAGTAAATTCATTTTTTATCGGCCATAATATCCGTGAGCTTATTCAGGAGGGAAGAGGGGATTATACACCTGTGCTGATGTCTGATATCCCCAGGCTGTTTAATTCCGGGCAGTTACCCCTGGATGTTGCACTGATTCAGGTTACACCGCCTGATTCCCGTGGCAAAATGAGCCTTGGCATTTCCGTTGATATTGTAAAAGCTGCTGCTGAAAATGCATCCCTGGTCATTGCACAGGTGAATCCGCAAATGCCATGGACCCGGGGGGATAGTCTGGTTGATATTTATGACCTGGACATTCTGGTGCCTGCGGATGTCCCTCTTCTGGAACGAAAATCAGAACCCGTTCATGTAGTAAGTGCAAAAATTGCAGAACTGGTGGCAGGTCTTGTACCAAGTGGCTCAACCCTTGAATTTGGCCTGGGGAGAGTCCCCGGTGTAGGGCGCATCCCTCAGGCCGTGACAGCAGCCTTAAAGGGGAAACATGATCTTGGAATCCATACTGAAATGATCACGGACGATATCTTTGATCTAATCAAGAGTGGTGCCGTCAGCGGTAATCGAAAAACGGTGGATCGGGGAAAAATTGTAGTAAGTTTCTGTATGGGAACTAAAGAATTATATGACTTTGTAGACGATAATCCCCTGTTCTCCTTCCGGCCGACAGAATATGTAAATGATTCAAATATAATTGGAAAACAGAGCCGAATGGTCTCCATTAATATGGCTCTGGAAATTGACCTTACAGGACAAGTCTGTTCTGATTCAGAAGACGGAGTATTTTATTCAGGGGTCGGAGGGCAGGTAGATTTTAACAGGGGGGCAGCACGTTCCGACGGTGGAAGGGCTATTGTCACAATGCCTTCAACAACAGGAGATGGCAGGTCACGTATTCGTTCGCGATTAAGTCACGGTGCAGGAGTCGTGGTCAGCAGAGCAACAGTGCATTATGTCGTCACAGAATATGGCGTGGCCTATCTTCACGGGAAGTCTGTGCAGGATCGAACCCTGGCTCTTATTTCCATCGCCCATCCTGACCATCGTGAGCAGTTGTTAAAAGAAGCCATCGAGGCCAGGTATATCCGTCAGGATTTCAGCCAGGTTGAAGGCAAGTTTGTGGTGGCTCCACAGGAAATGATGAAAAGCACCTATCTTCTTGATAATGGTACCGAAATTCTTTTTCGGCCAATACATCCCACTGATGAACCCCTGATTCGTGATCTCCTGTATGATTTATCACAACAGACGCTTTATTACCGGTTTATGAGTCATACCCATAATTTTGGCAGTAAACAGATCCAGAATTTTGTCTACGTGGATCACAGAAAAGACGTTGCCATTGTTGGCACCCTGCCCGAAGCGCATGGCGATGATATTGTCGCCGTTGGCAGATATTACCTGGATGAGACCAGCAATAGAGCGGAGGTGGCCTTTGTCATAAGGGATGAGTTGCAACGAAAGGGCTTGGGCACTTTTATGTTTAAGCACCTTATCAATATAGCCAAGGCCAGTGGTATTGCAGGGTTTACAGCAGAAGTGCTGAGAGAAAATAAGGGAATGCAGGCCATCTTCAATTCCTCGGGTTATAAGGTCCAGAGTGTGGTTGAAGAAGGTGTGTATAGTTTTCGGATTGAGTTCTGATCAGGGAGTAATTCCATAGTAATCTTCTGCACCTCCTATAATGATACAGCTAACACCATGGGCAATATTAAAATAGTAAAAGGTGATATCACACTGGCAACAGAGGATGCCATCGTAAATGCCGCTAATCCTCAAATGCTTGGTGGTGGAGGTGTAGATGGAGCAATTCATATTGCCGCTGGACGAACACTGCTGGAAGAGTGTAGGAAAGTAAAACTGGTCAATGGGCTACGCTGTCCTATTGGTGAGGCTCGAATAACTCCTGCAGGAAACCTCAGGGCAAAGTATGTCATTCATACAGTTGGACCCCGGTTCGGGATAGATCGAAACCCTGAGCTTCTGCTGGCCTCAGCGTATAAAAACTCATTGGATTTAGCCGTTATCAATAGTTGCAAATCCATAGCATTTCCTGCAATATCGTGTGGAGTTTATGGCTATCCTCTTTTGGAGGCAGCTTTTGTAGCACTTGATGTCTGCCGTAAGCCAGAATATAGTCAGTTGAAGATTTGTTTCTATTTGCACGGCAAAAAAGCCAAAGAAGCCTGGGATCAAGCCTGCGAGCACAGCCGGGTATAAATTTCTAAGAACAACATGAGACAAAAAAGAGGGACGTTATGGCAAGCAGAAGGATCCTTTGCCTGGTAACTACTCCCCTGTCTTGTATAAAAATATGAAAAATAGATCACTACTTATCCTCCTTGTTATTTTTCTTTTTTCTTTGGCCATGGTGCCGTTTGCATCCGGTGAAATGTATACCTGGGAGGATAGAAATGGTAAAATAAGGCGCACCTACTATCCACCTCCAGCCGATCAGGTAAAACAGAAAAATTCACAGGCACGTTCTTCAGTTGGAGAACGAGTGGTAAAGTCGCAACGTGTTGAACTGTATGTGACCAGCTGGTGTCCTTACTGCAAGAATGCCGAAGAATTCTTTCGTTCCAGAGGCATTGCTACAACTATCTACGACATTGAAAAGGATGCAAAAGCAGCCTCCAGGAAAAGGAAACTTGATAACAGGGAGGGTGTACCTTTTGCCGTTGTCAATGGTTGGAAGATTCACGGCTATTCTCCTGAACAATACACCGATGCATTGGCTGAGTAATCCATCTCGTTTGGGGGAGCCCCCTGCAGTTCCACAATCAGGGCTCGACTTGTAAATTGTTCTTCCTCTTCATTACGCAGTAGAAAGAGAAATCAAATCACTTCGCCACAAGAGAATTTAAAAGAAAGACATTTCCCCAATGAGTATAGTTAAATCAGAGAAGCAATCCGGAGAGAAACAGAGTTCCTGTAAGCAATGCGGTATTTGTTGTGTAAAGGGCGGTGCTGCGCTGCATAGCGTTGATATCGACTTGTTGGAGGATGGTGGTATACCCCGTCGGGACCTTATTACCTTGCGCAAGGGTGAATTTGCCTGGAATCCTGTCCCCAACAAAGTAGAAGCAATAGCAACAGAAATTATTAAATTACGTGGAACCGGTCAGGAGTGGACCTGCCTGTATCTGGATGCGGCATCAAAAG
>JAOZKN010000120.1 GCA_029935315.1 Desulfocapsa sp.
GTTCCACTGGCCTGTCCTGAAACTGACGAATGGATCTGCGTTTTCGTAAAAGATCTATCAACATGATTTTACTGTTCCTGTTTCAATAGGGTATCGCGGCTTTGCCAGTCAGGCAACAGCCGATGCAGATGCGCATAAAAAACATCTGTATGTCCGGCTTCCAGCAGGTGAACCATTTCGTGCACGAGAATATATTCCAGACACTTCACATCTTTTTTTATCAGTTCAAGGTTCAACCAGATCCGGCGAGCGTTGATATTACACGTTCCCCAACGGGTTTTCATCTTTTTTATCCGGAATTCGTACACATCTTTTCCAACCAGGGGCTGCCAGTGCTTCAGCAGGGCAGGAATACGCCTGTGGAGTTGTTCGCGGTACCATTTATCCAACAAACGTTGCCGCTGTTGCCTTGTACTGCCCGAAGAGAGGTGCAGGCTGATGCCAGCGGAAGGCTCAAAACGCACAAAATGACGGCGTCCGGATTCAATGATAAACAACGGGTATTTTGCCCCTAAAAAAGAATGCTGTTCACCATCAGCAAAGTGTAACTGGACAGGGGCTTCCTGACTGAGGAATTTATGCTGCTGTCTTTTTATCCAGGCCAAACGAGCAAAAACAGTCTGCTGTACAAGGGCCAGTGGCGTTGCAAATGGTACCGAAATCCGCACCCGGCCATCTGCAGCGTACACCACCAGATTGATTCGTTTTACTGCCTTCCACCATACTTCCACCCGGATATCAGCAACGATGATATGTTCTTTTTTCAACGAAAAATCTCTCTCACAAATTATGCTATTTTCCTGAGGAAAACATTAACTACCATGGTGGCTTACTGCTTTTACGAGGTTTCTTCGTTCCCGTATATTTGCCTAAGAATGCATCCAGTTTATTGGCAAAGGCCTGGCGGTCACCCTGATTTAATGGCGGAGGACCTCCAGTATCCACGCCACTCTCTCGCAGACTATCCATAAAATCTCTCATGCTGAGACGGGAGCGTATGTTTTCAGTGGTAAAAAATTCGCCACGGGGAGTAAGGGCATGCCCGCCTTTTTCAATCACATCGGCGGCCATGGGGATATCCGCTGTGATCACCAGATCACCAGCATCAAGACGTTTCACAATTTCATTGTCAGCAACATCGCACCCGGCTGCCACCTGAATAAATTTGATGCAGGATGAAGATGGAATCCGCAGAGGCTGATTGGCAACCAGTGTTACCAGTAATCCGGTACGCTCGGCTGCTTTATATAAAATTTCTTTAATCACCACAGGACATGCGTCCGCATCTACCCATATTTTCATTGTTCCTGTTCCACTTCCATTGACTGTTCTCACCTGCATAACTGGTAGAAACCTTGTCCTTTTTTTCGACAAGAGGGGACAAAGCAGTACACGAATGTACCACCCTGTTACATATCTTCTTGTGCTTTCCTGCAAATCAATTACTACATAAATGAACAGTGTACATTTTACTCACAATAAAACAAAGGATCATTGAAAATGAATAAAACACGTAACGCCTTACTCACTGTCCTCCTGGTACTACTTTCCCTGTCAGCCGTAAATGTCATGGCCCAGGGAAGTGGAAAACAGAAAAGCAGTCCTCCTTTTCTTATAAATGGAAAAATGCCTCACCTCACTAAATTGCTGATGCAACAGTGGGATAATACAGACTTACATCTTTCCGATACCCAGAAAAGCAAACTGCTTGTGGTACGCAAAGATACCATTGGAGGTGTGCAGAAACTGGGCAAGGAGATTGCTGCCCTTGAGAATCAGATTGCAGAGGGAAGTCTTTCCGGAAAGACACCCGAAGAACTGGGATCAATGGTCCAGGCCGTTGCCAAATTGAAAACAGAGGCAACCATGATCCATCTTCATTGCATCTATAATACCAGAAAAATACTGGATCAACAGCAGTCTGATTTCCTGGACAAACTATAGCGAAGTATAGATTTCCAGTCGGTCCAAAACATATTTTGACTCCATGCTTTTTTTCGCTATAATAAAAAGAAGCTCATTTCCTTCTTCCTGTATTCCAGATGCAAAAGAAGAAAGATGGCAAGTTTTTTTCTAAAAACAAAAACTGATGTGCCTATGACAAAGACACAGGGAGTACCGGCTCTACTTATTCTTGCTGTATTCAATCTTGCTGGCCCAACTGGAGAAGCTCAGGCCACCAATGGCATGAACACAATCGGTTACAGCCCAAGGTCATCAGGCATGGGAGGGGCAGATGTAGCCGTTACCGCAGACAGTTCAGGTGCGGCAGGTAACCCCGCCAGTCTTGGCCTCAGTGTCGCCAGATCCGCCAGCGTGGGACTGTGTATCCTGTCTCCAACCTTATCACAACGTGACAAGCAAAATAACATAGACGGAAAAACCCAGTTTTTCCCCCTGCCCCACCTGAGCTACGCCCAGCCTGTAAACGATGACTCACCTTTTATCTGGGGGCTAAACCTCTATGCCCAGGGAGGTATGGGAGTAGACTTCGACAAGGTGACGACCTTCAACGGTAACGTGGATTCATATGAGTCCATGGTGAGCTACAGTCGGCTCAGCGGTGCTCTCAACTATCTGATAAACGATGAGTTAAGCATGGGAATCGGTCTGATGGCAGGTTATGCACGAATGAACTTCAGTCTCTTCCCGGACACCTATTCCGTGGGGATGGACAATACCCCTGGTACCCTTGACGACTTCACGGGCATAGATGCTTCAGGATTCTCCAGCTTCGGAATCGCCGGACGACTGGGAGTCCAGTACCAGTTGAGCAAGACACTGCGTCTTGGTCTGCAGTACAGCAGTGAGGCAGCTCTTGCTCTTGACGATGGAGAAATACTCATCAATTTTGGGACGATGCGGGTCAACTATGACGCTGAAATCGATGGATTCACCTGGCCAAGAGAATTTGAGGCCGGGATAGCGATGCAGGCCACTGATACACTCCTGCTGGCGGCTGACATAAAGTGGCTGAACTGGTCCTCTGCCATTGATCAGGTCATCATAAAAGGACGCAATCCCAACCAGCCGGGCGTGCCGTTAAACCCTGCCCTCACCTTTAATATGGCCTGGAAAGATCAATGGATCTTTGCTCTGGGTGCCGAATACCAACTCAGTGGCAAGCAGCAGATAAGGGCGGGCTATAACTATGGAAAGAGTCCCGTACCAGACAGTAACCTCACACCAATTTTCCCGGCAATTGTTGAGCATCATCTCACCATGGGCTATTCCTACAGCTGGCCGTCCTGGCAGCTGAGCATCGCCTATGAGTATGGTTTTAACAACAGCCAGAGCAACGACAACCCTGGCCCACCTGCTGATCCAGACGGGATTGCCAACCCCTTTGGCCCGGGTGTCACCGTTGACCACAGGCAGCAGAATTTACACCTCCAGGTGAGTTACTACTTCTAGACAACAACAAGATTAGAGTGGTGGCAGCGTCCAGTCGATGGCTGTTTTACCCTGAGCCTCCAGATAGCTGTTCGCTTTAGAGAAATGATTCCCTCCAAAAAATCCGCGATGGGCAGACAGGGGTGAGGGATGAACAGATTGCAGTACAAGATGACGTTGTCGGTCAATCATCTTTCCTTTTTTTTGCGCATGTGCCCCCCAGAGAAAAAACACCAACCCGGAATGCTCTTTATTCAGCGTTTGTATAATCATATCGGTAAAACGCTCCCAGCCTTTTCCCTGATGGGATGCCGCCCTGCCTTTTTCCACAGTGAGCACAGCGTTCAACAATAACACCCCCTGTTCTGCCCAGCTTTTTAAGTAGCCGTGAGCACTGACAGGGATACCGAGATCATTCTTAATTTCCTTGAAGATATTCACAAGTGATGGTGGTGTTTTCACCCCCGGCTGCACAGAGAAACACAAACCATGTGCCTGCCCCGGGCCATGGTAGGGATCCTGGCCGATAATCACCACTTTAACATCATCAAAGGAAATGCAATTCATGCTGTTGAATATATCTTCTCCTTCGGGATAAATTATTTTTCCCGCCTGTTTCTCCTGAACCAGGAATTGCCTGAGATTTTGCATATATTCCTTCTCAAACTCAGATCCAATTCTTGCCTTCCAGGAAGGTCTCAACTTTACCCGATCCTGCATCTCTGCCATTCGCTACGCCCCATTGGATGGTTTTAAATGTATGTTTGGTACCGCTCAAATAACAATTAATTAGACAGTGAGTTGTAAAAAAATGCAATACATCATATTCTGTTACAAATACCACTTTTTTGATACAATTTTTCTCCCCGCAAAATATAGCGAAGGGGAGGCCCCTCACAGACCATCGGAGATTTTCATGTCACGCAGCCTGCTCGTCCTTATACTCCTCTTTGTATCCTTCCTTCCCCAATTCCTTTTTGCAGGTGTGGTGACCGACAGGATTCAATCCAGCCAAACACTGGTGGTGGGAACAACCGGAGACTTTCCGCCTTTTGCCGCCAGCACAACACAGGGAAAACTGATTGGTTTTGACATTGATCTTGCCCGCAAACTTGCAGATGCCCTCAATGTAAAATTACAACTCAAACAGATGGAATTCGCAAAACTTATTCCGGCCATTAAAGACGGCAGTATAGATATGGCCCTTTCCGGAATTACCATGGCGCCCAGTCGTAACCTGAAAGTTGCGTTTGTCGGCCCTTACGCCCTGTCCGGACAATCCCTTCTTGGCAGAGAAACACTTATCGCCACCCTGACCAGCAACGAAAAACTTGCCAATGCCAATTTCAGAGTGGCAGCATTAAAAGGAACAACCAGTGAAAAAGTGGCACGACAGGGAATGCCCCACGTAAAACTCACCATGACCGATACCCACGACCAGTCTCTGATGCTATTGATTGATGGCAAAGTAGATGCCATCCTCGCGGATTTACCCTTCTGCAGAGTGGCAGAATTCCGGTACCCGCAACATAACTTCAAGTCCCTTAAAGACACGCTTACCTTTGAGCCTCTGGGAATTGCCATTTCAGGAGAAGACCATCTCCTCCACAACCTGACCCAAAACTTCATGCTTCTTATGGAAGAAAGCGGAACGTTGCAAAACATGAAGAACCAGTGGTTTAAGAGTAACAACTGG
The DNA here is from genome assembly GCA_029935315.1 of Desulfocapsa sp. Classification (GTDB taxonomy): domain Bacteria; phylum Desulfobacterota; class Desulfobulbia; order Desulfobulbales; family Desulfocapsaceae; genus Desulfocapsa. The sequence continues at coordinate 5,090 of JAOZKN010000120.1, forward strand.
ATCAAGGAACTGCCCGACATGGATTTTTTCAAGGAGCTGGAAAAGTAAGCTATGGCGAACAGACACTAACTAATTGCCCGCCTGAGTTGCCAAAAGGGAAAAGCGTGACTATCTCTTAACTCATGTCAGCATACGATTCGGAGTCACAACACGGCTCTCCCGCACAGGAAGACAATGAGCAACCAGTTTACAGTGAAACTGTACTGGCAACAGATACCAGACAGAAACTTATGTCCTCTTCTCTGGTTTTATCCGCTGTTGGTATCAGCCACCAGGTGAGTCAGACTCCGGAAAAGGTGTTATTACAGGTTTCCGCAGACAATCTCCATGCAGCGCGGTTTCAGATTCAGGCCTATGCGGAAGAGAACAAAAACTGGCCCCCCAGACCTGATAACTCTGTGGACTCATTCATCCCCTTCCTGCAGCCACCAACGCTGCTCCTTATTGGAGCACTGGCTTTGTTTTTCTCTGTTACCGGGCCATGGTCGGCACAATCTCTCTGGTTTGCCCAGGGGGCAGGAAACGCTCAAAAAATCCTGCAGGACCATGAATACTACCGCTTAATCACGGCACTGACATTGCACGCGGACACCGTCCATCTCCTTGGCAACTGTTTCTTTGGCGGCTTCTTATTCCATTTTTTCTGCAAACTTACGGGTAACGGTATTGGCATGTTTGCAATGCTTGGCACTGCCACCCTGGGGAATTATATTAATGTTGTGCTGCATGGGGACCAGCACCTTTTTGTGGGATTTTCCACGGCCGTCTTTGCAATCATCGGCATGCTGGCCATGCTGAACCGACATAACAGGATCAGCAAACACTATGTGCGGGTGATCCCTTTTATGGCAGGTGCTGCATTACTGGCCATGATAGGCAGCTCCGGAGAACGAACGGACCTTGGTGCACACCTATTCGGCCTCTGCTGTGGTTTTGGAACGGGCTGGCTCCTGGGCAGACCTTTTCTGTTACGATTACGGGACTCGATGCTATTACAAACCGGCCTTTTTATGCTCTCCTGCATGATAATTGTCTTTGCCTGGAAAGCTGCGCTTTCCTGAGAATCAGTAAACACTTTTTTTTTAGATAAAACATTGCACTTAGCCAAAGAATAATTACACTACTGAGAGTCATTTATTTGATGTCGTTGTAAAAACTCTCCATCTTCTTCGTCACTGCAAATTTGCTGTCGTTATGACGTACTTAAGTACGCCTTACTCCATCAAATTTACACCCAAGGGCATTTCCTGCGGGGCACGTTCCTCGAATATGAAGTTTTTTACTTAGCCATCTAATTTTTATTTTTTACGAGTTTATCTTATTTAACTCGTAACAATTAATCCTTTTTCCGAGAGAGACTTTATGCCAGGTCAGGATCAACAACCGCCATGGGGTAAGAAAAAAAAGCCCCAGACGCCTGAAGAGATGGTGGCACAGCTCATCAAAAAGCTTCAGAATTATTTCTCTGATTCACCCAAGAAAAACACATCCGGTGGTCAGCCCAAAAAAGCTGGTACGCCGCCAAATCCCTTTGCAGCCATTGGCAAGATCCTGACTATTGTTTTTATTGTCATGATATTACAGGGTGTCTATGCGTCTTTTTACAAAATCACCCCCGGTGAGGTAGGTGTTGTGCTCCGCCTTGGCGAATACAACCGCACCTCAAATCCCGGTCTCCATTTCAAGATTCCTTACATAGACAGTCTCCATAAAGTTGATGTGGAAGCGATCCGAAAAGAAGAATTTGGCTTTCGCAGCCGTTATGTTGGAGAACGCAGCGGCTCCAACCGTCATGTTTATGATATGGAATCACTTATGCTCACGGCTGATAAAAACGTTATTAACGTGGCCTGGATTGTCCAGTATCGTGTTGACGATCCACGGGCATACCTCTTTCAGATTAAAGATGTCCGCTCGGCAGTACGGGATCTTTCTGAGAGCGTGACCCGACGAATTGTCGGCAACATGGACTTTGACTATGTGCTCAGCAACCGTGACCTGCTCGCCGCTGAAGTAAAAACAGAACTGCAGACAGAACTTCGCAACCTGCAGGCCGGGCTTGTGGTTGGCACAGTTCAGTTTCAGGATATCAACCCGCCAGACAAAGTTAAGCCCGCCTTCAACGAAGTAAACGAAGCGGATCAGGATATGAAACGCCTGGTGAACGAGGCTGAAGAAATCTACAACCGTAAAATTCCACGTGCGCGCGGTAGTGCAAAACAGATCATTGAAGAGGCACACGGATATGCTGTGGGTCGGGTCAATGATGCAAAAGGTGAGTCCCAGCGTTTTCTCTCCATTCTCACCGAATACAAAAATGCACCGGAAGTTACCAAGAAACGTATGTACCTGGAAACCATGCAACAAATCATGCCCACAGTCGAGTCTGTTTATGTTATGGATGAAAATCAGCAGACACCGCTGCCACTGTTAAATCTCAGCAGGGGTAATGCGCCACTTACCGCTCCTGCAAATACAAGCAACTAGAGAGGAATAGATATGAAACAGATAGTACAATTTTTTCTCGTAGGCTTGGTACTGCTCAGTGTCACCGTGGTCTATGATGGATTTTTTATTGTAAAAGAAGGCCAGCAGGCCATGATCACCCAATTTGGTAAACCGATTGGCGAGTCAAAAACACAAGCTGGTTTTTATTTCAAAATGCCCTTTGTTCAGGATATAAATTATTTTGACAAACGGGTTCAGATCTGGGATGGCGAACCCAACCAGATTCCCACAAATGATAAAACCTACGTCTATCTTGACGTTACTGCCCGCTGGCGCATCACTGATGCCCTGCAGTATATGCAGGCTGTAAAAACTGAAACTCGAGCGAAGTCGCTGCTTGATGATATCATTGACGGTACAGTGCGGGATATGGTGAATAAGAATAATCTTATTGAAATTATCCGCAGCTCTGACTGGTCAACAGATACCATGACCAATAAGGACATAGACAATACACCTCCCAACAGAGGCCGGGATGTTATCAGTGACCAGGTTCTGGAAGTTGCTGCCAAGGTCACCCCTCAGTACGGTATCGAACTCCTTGATGTAATGTTTAAGCGTGTAAACTATATCGAATCCGTGCGTTTAAAGGTGTATGACCGGATGATTTCTGAGCGTAAACGGATTGCAGCAGAAAAACGCTCCACCGGTGAAGGCCAGAAAGCTGAAATCCTGGGTAAGGTAGAACGGGAGTTAAGGGTTGTTCTTTCCGAAGCCAACAGAGAAGGATCAGAAATTAAAGGTAAAGCGGATGCTGAAGCCACCAGGATATATGGTGATGTGTACGGCAAAGATGCAGAGTTCTACTCCTTTTATAAGACTCTCGAGTCCTACTCGAAAGTTATTGGCAGCAATACTTCACTTATTCTGTCTTCTGATTCTGAGCTGTACAAGTATCTAAAGAAAGCAGAATAAATCAGACTAGCTTTACTGCTTGTTCTACCATAAAAGACGGGCGCTGTTCCTTGTTATAGGAAA
>JAOZKN010000121.1 GCA_029935315.1 Desulfocapsa sp.
GATCGCATCATTTGGAACAACATATAAGGGGTTTGCCAGTCGATGAATCCAGTCCCCGGGAGGTTCCATGCAAGTCATTATCCCTGTCCATAACAGTAGCAAAGATAATACTAAAGATACAATGGAAAGAGTTGTGTAGAGGGTAAAAAGATCCTTTGTACTATGAAAACATCTTACGATCATGAAAAAAATCAGGATGGCTGGAAGAAACGGAGCACTGGTGAACAGACTGTGCTGCACATTTTCTGATGCCGCAATCGCAATTGCCATGAGGATTAAAAAAACTGCCAGTCCGCCCAGGTGTTTTGGTAGCAGGCTGTTGTCTTTTGGCGGATTGAACAGCGCCACAAGTATGGCGCCTGAAGACAGAATGATTAGGGGGATGTCTGCGGTAAATGGAAAGAGGAAGCCGAGCAAATAGGAGGCAACAATACCTTGTCCGAGCAGTTCGATTTTTTTTACTTTATCTTCGATGATAGATGATCCCAATGTCTTTGTGCTGAGCGGTGAATTGCTGTCACTGCACGGACTAAACTAACACAATTGGTTGGAGATGTCATTTGCTAGACACACTTTGAGTACAATGAGAGCAACCTTAACACTGTATTTTAATGGGATTATTTGTCAATTATGTGATACTATGCGGATAGCAGGAAAACATTGACTGTCTGACATCTTGTTCTCCGGTCTTTGTCAGGAAAAGTGAAAAATATAAAAATAATCATAAAAACAGGTGGTTAACAGAGGTGGCAAGATCCCTTTTTTCTCCATCATGGTGTACGGAAATGCGTAGCCTCGAACAATTCATTGCTGACGCTTGCTTTTAGTATCCATATTATAATATGCAAAAAATACGTAGTCTCTTTTCAGAAGCCGTTACTCCTTCAATAGCCATTAAACTGGCTCTTGTCATTACCACTGTTGTTATTGGTGGTATGGCTCTGCTGAGTTTACTTATCCTTGGTAACCAAAGCAATATCCTTGGCAGACAGGCTGAATCATATGCTTCAGCCTTAGGGGATCAGTTGTCTCTGGCAGCACTGGAGCCATTGCTGGCCAATGATGTTGATTCACTCAAGCAGCTGACCAGTAATCTCGCACAAAATGAGGGGGTAGAGGGTGTCGCTATCTTTTCAGATCAGTCAGATATTCTTGCGGCAATTGGTGATATTCCTGCGGAAGATCCAACTGCTTTATCTGTCGGGGCCGCTTTGTATTGGTATTCCGGAGAAAATAAAGAACATGAATTGAGTTCTTACATTAGCACGATATCTTTTCGCGAATTGACAGTCGGTTATAGTGTTCTGACTTTTGATCACAGTTTTATGAGTGCTGCTTATGTAAGTACTCTGAGAACTATTTCAGCCATCACTGTTTTGATGCTCGTTCTTGGTGTTGTTGTTGCCGTGGCCCTTGGCAATCGATTGTCACGACCTATTAAGCAACTGGTTGAAGGAACGAAGGAAATATCCCGAGGAAACTATAAATTCCGCTTTGATGAATATCGCAGGGATGAACTGGGGCAGTTAATGATCTCAATGAATACTATGACCAAAGGTTTGTTGAAGAAGGAACATGTGGAAAAAACGTTCTCTCGTTATGTCTCTTCCAATGTCGCCGACAGAGTGATGGACGACTTTGATAAGACCAATCTGGGTGGGCGCCATGTGGATGCAACTGTGCTTTTTGCAGATATTGCCGGTTTTTCCAGGCTTAGTGAAAAACTTGAGCCGGAGGAAATTAACACCCTGCTCAACGATTACTTCACTCTTATTGATGCCGTTGCAGAACGACATCAGGGGCATATTGATAAATATATCGGGGATTGCGCTATGATCCTTTTTGGCGCTCCTGTCAATGATGATAAGCATGGTATTCATGGTGTAAATTGTGCTGCCGAAATTCAACAGGTTATCAGTGACTTTAACCGTACCCGGGAAAGTCAGGGGAAAATCGTTGTGGAATTCAGCGTAGCAGTCAATTCCGGAACAATGCTGGCTGGAAACATGGGTTCGGAAAAGAGGATGGAGTATACTGTTATTGGTGATGCTGTGAATATTGCTGCTCGCCTCTCTTCCATAGCTGTCGCAGGTCAAATACTGGTTAGCAGGGAGTTGCATGATTGGTTGCTGTTGGATAAATCATACGACACAGGACTTCTGAAGACTTTAAAGTTACGTGGAAAAACGGAACCGATGGAAGTGTGGGAAGTGAAAACCCCCAGGATTGATGTTTTGGATTCTGAATATACTGAAGTACAACTCTCCAGTGCGGTTCATTAATCAGACTATGAAGTATATTTGTTATTTGTCTCTCCTGTTGTTTTTCTGCGGTTGTGCTCTGCAGACTGGTTTATCCACTTCTGATCGGCTCCGCCTGCTTGATCAGTACCTCAGTAAACACGAATTCGATAATGCTTTTGCCCTGATTGCAGACTCATCCAGCGATAAATCAAATGAAGCAGAGCTCGAGAAAGAGAGGAAAATAATCGCAGATCAACTTCAGTTGTTTGAGAAAAAGACCATCGCTGCGGCTCTTAAACTTGAACAAAAGGAAGATTGGACAGGTGCCAGACAAAAATATAGTACAGCTCTTGTGACCGCCAGTACGTCTACGGATCTGCAAAAAGCAGAACAAAAAATGATCTTGCGATTTAAGGGCAAGATGAAGGCATTACGAGATGAGGAACTTATTGTTACAGGTGAGTGTCTGCAGAAGAGGCTTCCGCTGCTAAGGACTCAACATATAAGTGATCCTGAAGATATTGGAGTGAAGTGGAGTTTTTTACGTCTGGAAGAAAATGCAAAAGAGATTGGCAGAGAGTTGTTGCAGCTTGGCGGGCAGATGCTTGCTGAAAATAATCTTGATATGGCAAGACGAACAATTCCTCTTGGCTATGAGTTAGCACCAGGTGTGGAATCAGAAGAATTGAACGTGCGCCTAAGCAACATACTCAAAGGGCGAAAAAAACGAACACAGAAAAAACAGAAAAAAGTCACACAGGATAAAGACAGCAAAAACATCACGGAATTTAATAATGCCATGGCCCATGGGAATCTTCTTAGGGCGCGTCGTTCCCTACTGTCCCTTTCAACTGGCACCAGAAAATCCATGAAAGTCGAGCTGATGGAGGAGCGTCTCGATCAGGCAATTAGTGGATATGTTCGTGAGGAGATGGTAATTGGGGCTGCTTTTTACCGTGTGGGAGAGTACGAATCTGCGATAAAAGTCTGGAAGAATATTGTGGTATTGGATCCGGAAAATGAAACAGTAAAGAATAAACTGGAACGAGCCAGGAGCATTGTGGAAAATCTGGAGGTTTTACGAGAACGTCAGAATGAGTGAGTGTGAAACCTAACAGAGAATCCTGCAAGATACAGGGATCATTATATTACAGTAACAGTGGTACAATAAGGGGAACCACAGATATCGGCCCAAGTTCAAAGGCACCGATATCCGGAGCTTTTCGCTGGGGACGATCCTCTCCGCGTTGATCGTTTGTTATATTTGCCAGGGGGGATCCGCTATCGATGGCAGGGCTTACTGGAGATAAGGCAAATGTCATGGTGGCGCCACCATTTTTTCGCAGAGGCAACAGGCGGGGATTGATATTGATTAGATCCCTGACGGTCAGCTCGCAGCTATTGTCACTGCTCAGATTGTGTCCTTCAGAGAGAATAGTTGTTGAGGGCGAACAGTTTCCTCCTCCTCCGTTATTTGCCAGGAGCGTATTCGTTATGGTAATATTCCCGCCATTTCCATGAAGACCGCCTCCAGCCATGGCAGAATTATCAGCAACAGTGCAATGAATAAGGTGCATCTGATCACGATTGAAAAGGGCTCCACCCGCTGATGAACTCCCTTGACAATTGTTTGCCGCAAAGGTGGAATTTGTCAGTATGGCAGATCCCTCATTCATAAGTCCTGCGCCACGCAGACTCCTGTTTGTCATTATTGTACTGGCAGTGATGCGAAGGGAGGCCGCGGAACTATTCATTATGCCACCGCCCTGTGCTGCCTGGTTCTCAGATATGCTGCTGTTTGTCAATAAACAGGTTCCGTTGTTCTGTATTCCTCCACCGCTGTCCCCATTGTCTGTTCCATTGACGATATTTCCGGTAATTACTACCGTATCCAGGCTGAGCATGCCCTGATTTCTGATTCCGGCCCCTCCTTTTTCAGTGCTGTAAAGTCCGGCAGGCAGATTTCCGTTCATGATGGTGAGCTGGCTGAGGGTCACCTGGGTTTGTTTTCCTAAAATATCAAATACGCGGTCAAGTGCACTGGCATCGATAAAGGTGTGATCGGGACCAACCCCAATAATTTCCAAAGAGTCGGTCACATCAAGATCACCAGTGGCAGCGTTATCCTCACCTGAACCTGCTATGTCGAGTGTATAGTTTCCGTAGCCCAGAGTGATTATGTCATTACCAGGGTTCGAATTGGCCTCTTCTACGGCTGCGCGAAGGGTGCAGAAGGGGAAGACAAAAGGGGCATTGACGTAAATATAGGCGACACACAGGCCGTTGCCGGGGGTAATGTCGTTTATGTCATATCTGGAGTTGACCGGAAATGTTTGTGCCATGACAAAGAGGGGGGAAAACAATTGCAGAAGAAGACAAAACAAAAAAAGAGTACGCAACTGATGGCATATCATAATGGGATATTGTGGTGTGAGATTAGGTGGAAAACACTCTTTCTGTACTATTATAGTCGTTGACTATATCAGTTTTCCATGTACAGGGATAGATTTATATAAAAGATCAGTAGTGTTTTGCCGTTCACCTTACGATAAGGGCGATGCATAGTGTTTTTTGATAATACATAACTGCCCCTGCTTGAATCTGATAAAACAATATGAAAATGAAGGGCGTTCCGGTGCTATTTTCTCTCGACTTTCATCCACATAGTACGTACAATGATGGGTGTGCATAATTGTTACTTACTGATTCTTTTCATGTAAACAACTACAAATAAAAACAATAATGGGCGCTCTGTAAAATAGATATCTGCTTTGAATGCAAGGGATATGAAAGATGGTATGTGCATGTACATTGAAATGTACCCCCTTTGCTTTTCTTGTGAGGCAGTAGTTTGGACAGATAACACATTTTATACAGTCACCTGCGTGTTTTATACCCATCATGTCAAGAGATTTCCTACGCTCACTCGAAACTCAGGCCGTTGTAATAGGCATTTTTGTTATCTTGCTGTCTTGTCTCGGCCTGTTCAGCGTCTTACGTTACCTGGTAATTCCCGGTTTTACTCATCTCGGAGAGCAGCAGGCACAACAAAATATCCTGCGAATAAACAATGGTATCAAACGGGAACTACAGGTTCTCAATATCCTCGCCCTCGACTGGGCAAGCAGGGATGATACTGTCAGCTTTGTCGAGACCGGGAATGATGGGTATATACAGATTAATCTCGCGGGCGATATCCTGGAGAATCTTGACCTGCATTACCTGCAATTTCTCACGCTTTCCGGGGAGAGTCGTTGGCTGGGACGTTCCTCGCTGGTACCATTTGAGGATGTTGCCACCATTACTGCGTTGAACAGAAATTTGTTACAATCGCAATTCTCAAGTGGAGACGAGGGTGTCAACCCCGCAGTGAGCAGCGGTGTTGTAGCGGTTGCCGATAAACCGTTTCTTCTCTCCGCTTATCCTGTTGTCGGTAGTACAGAAGAAGGGCCTCTCCTGGGAATGTTATTGATGGGGAAGTTTGTTGATATCGATGAACTCCAGGAACGGCTACTCATCTCTTTTAGTTTTGAATACCTTGCCAGGAGCAAGTTAGATTCTGATACGGCAGATATTCTACGGCAGATTCATACGAGTTCCTCGTATTCCATAGGAAAGAAGGAAAAAGATACTTTAGTGATGCACTCTATCGTTGAAGACATCACAGGAAAGGAGGCGTTTTTACTCAGTACAAACTATCCAAGACACATCAGCGGGCAGGCACTCGATCTTATAGAAGAAGCAATGGCTTTTTCTATAGTTGGTGCCCTGGTGCTTATTGCAATGCTTCTTTTGTGGCTTAATCGAATAATTTTTACCCCTGTCCAGAAATTGACCGTGCACGTTCGCTCTGTTATCAAATCACAGGATTACGGCAGTCGGACATGTATGGATCGAAAAGATGAAATTGGTATCCTGGCCAGAACCTTTGATCGGCTCCTGGTACAGATGGGTTCACAGACGATGGCCCTTCTTGAAGCAAATAAGATGCTGGAGAAAAGCAGCCTGACTGATGCTTTGACAGGAATCGCAAACCGAAGACAACTTGATCTCTCCCTTGAGCAGGCATGGCAACACCACATCCGTGAACATGAACCCCTGACCATGATCATGTGTGACATTGATCACTTCAAGTTATATAACGACACCTATGGTCACGATCGGGGTGATACCTGCCTGAAGATCGTTTCCCGGATGTTAAGCGGGGCCCTGCATCGGCCGTCAGATGTTGTCAGTCGATATGGAGGAGAGGAGTTTGTTCTCCTGCTGCCCAATACGAACACAGCCGGTGGCGAATTGGTCGCTGCAAATATCAGCAAAGCACTGTTTGATCAGCAAATCGAACATAGTGCTTCACCCACATTGTCAGTAGTCACCATAAGTATGGGGATAGCGACTCTGATACCAGACGGTAAAGAGGATAGAAACGCACTTTTAAAAGCTGCCGACCAGGCACTGTATGCTGCAAAAGAAGGGGGACGCAATCAAGTCTGCTGTTCGTCACATGCCTGTGTCAGGTAACCTGAAGTTTCAAAAGAATTTCCTCTGTTTCATTTGCTGTGGCTCAATTGCATGTGGTATTTAACCGGCCTTGTATTTTTATAAGGAAATATATGTCTGCTGAACTTCTCTCTTTACTCTTCTGCAATGCTTTTATGGATGGAGGTGTTTAATGATGCATAACACGACGACAACGTTTTTAACGGGTATCAGAGCTGTTGTCATTTTCTTGTCAGAGTTGAAAAAAACAGTGAAGTGAAAGAAGTGGAAAACTGAAAAAAGTAAAAGGAATGCAGATAAAAACTGTAAGCTTGGCACAAGCTGGCGTTTATATGCACAAGTAAACGTAAAAGAACTGCACTGGCTATTTTTCTCAACGGGTTTGGTCTTGTGCGGTGGGGAGAACAATCAGCCATTTTTTCTGAAAAAAAAATTGACTTTGAACGATTTAAAATGCTTAAATTAAAGGACTGTTAGTGTCCTTGAACAAAATATTTTGTCGTACTGTTGCGATGCCGTGCATCGTGTGTGGATGTTTTATTAAAACTTAGTCAGCATTGAAAAATGAAGGATTCATCTCTTTTTTTTAATTTCTATCAATTATGAGCAATAGTGTCTTCAAATCATATCCTCTTCTTTTTCGTCTGGTCTGTTACGTATTAGGGTTTTCCTTATTCGTTGCTCTATGTCTCTCTGCCCTCCTACTGTGGCTTGCCCACAGAGAGGATGTAAAGGAACTTCAGCAGGATCTACACAAATTACAGGTTAGCCATAAAATTCCCCTTACGAAAAATGTCTGGAATATGGATGCTGAGGGGATAGAGATTCAACTGAAAAGTTTGTTGCAGTTTCCTGATGTTGTGGCTGTTGTTTTCGTTGACAGTGATGGTGCAGTCGTTCAGGTTGGAACTGTTCCTGAAGATTTGTCTGAAAGCGTTGTTCACAGTTTTCCCCTTAGCAAACACTTTGAAAATGAAATGAGACCCCTGGGGAAGGTTACTCTCTACGCCATTCCCGGAGCTTTGAAAAAAAGAATAGGGCAGGAATTGCCGATCAGCCTGGTGGCGGAGGTTATTGCTGTACTCATCACTGGTGGTTTTATTCTGCTCATCTTTTTGTTTAAATTTAATCGCCATATCAATCGAATTGCAGAGTTTGCTGAAAATCTTGAAATTACCACCCTTGATAACACCCTGAAACTGGATCGAAAGCATAAAAATAATAGAGAGCCCGACGAACTTGATCGTATTGTTTATTCTTTAAATGAAATGCGTAAACGACTGAGTGAGGGAGTAAGGGCACAGCAACAGACCGAGCAACGTTTACAGCGAGAGATTGTCTTTTCTGATGCAATTATTAATAGTTTGCCCGGAATTTTTGTAGTGTATGACGAGCAATTGCGAGCGGTTCTTTTTAACGACCTGTACACGCAAAAGTTAGGGTGGGTCACAGACGATGCTCGTGAACCTACATTTATGGATCGCGTGGTTCCTGAATCTCATAAGGTTTTTGTACAGGCACTGCAGGGTATATTAAAAAACAAGCTGCAGGTGACTCTCGAAATAGAAGTCTACTCTGAGGAAAAGAAACCGATTCCGTATCTTTTTAATGGTAATTTATTGCAGCTTGAAGGGACGAAGTATATTCTTGGTCTGGGGACAGATATAACGGATCAAAAAATGATGGAAGATGCTTTACGTCAGGCACAAAAAATGGAAGCCATTGG
>JAOZKN010000122.1 GCA_029935315.1 Desulfocapsa sp.
ATCGGGGTCTTGCAGAGATCACCATGAGTTTTCTCTTCAACGAGCGCATGTTCAGTTTCGCCATGCTCTCCCAGCAGGCCACTGACGATTCCTACAGTTTTATCCTGGAACATATGAGTAAGGCCATCGCCACCCTGGAACTTGGCGATGAGTACGCAACTCTCACCGAGGGTACCGTTGCACCAGAGAAGCTGAAGGGTGTCAAGTCTCATTGTTTTATTTGTCTCGGACTCTGTGGTCAGGAACTGAAGGTCAAAGATAACATTATCACTGGTTGTAAGGGCTTACCCGGTGACCCCAAAGGTGGCGGCAGACTCTGTATCAAGGGTGCCAATGCGCACCACAACACTTACTCTGCCTACAGGCTGAAGACTCCGCTGATCAAAGAAAACGGCAGATTCCGTAAGGCAAGCTGGGAAGAAGCCCTGGATCGTACCGTGGAAAATCTAAAACGAATTGATCCCTCCGAAGTTGGTTTCCACCGCGGCAATGACTTTAACAACTGGTGTCACGAAGCAGTGATGTCCGCCTATGGAACCCCGAACAAGGTTACTCACCGGCAGATGTGTGACAACCCGTTACGCATGGCCAATGAGAAGAATTTCAGTGAAAAGCGTCCCTGGATTGATTACGAAAATTCCGAATTTATCATGCTCTTTGGTATTAATGAGCTGGCCACCTCCGCCGGACAACGCAAAGTTGCCCTGCTGAAAAAGGCAGTCAAGCGTGGTTGTAAACTTGTGGTGATAGATCCCCGGCGCAGTGAGACCGCAAATATCGCCTCCGAATGGATTGCAATCAAACCCGGAACCGACGGTGCGATGGCCATGGCCATGTGTTATGTGCTGGTGAAAGAAGAACTCTACGACAAGGAGTTTGTGGAGAGCTGGACCTACGGTTTTGAGGCCTTTAAAAAACGATTGTTAGGTGAAGAAGATGGAGTTGCCCGCACACCGGAATGGGCCGCTGAGATCTGTGGTATTTCTGCCGGCACCATCGAGCGCCTGGCCCATGAGTTTGCCATTGCCGCTCCAGCCGTAGGTACAAATAGCTGGACTGGTGTATCCCAGGCCCCCAACACCCTGCATGCCGTGCAGGCACTTATTGCCATGAATGGTCTTATGGGTACATTCGATGCACCTGGTGGCCCATCTCTTGTTCGCAAGAAAAAACTGGCATCCCCCTGGAGTGATGATCAGGCCAAACCGCCAAACAACGCACCAAAGACCAAACTCAACAAGAGTCACCTCTGGAGTGGCTGGATTCCCGCATATTTTGAAAAAGACGTGGATGCAGGCAAACTGAAGGCCATGCTCTGCTATTTTGGTAATCCGGTTATGTCCTGCGGCAGTGAGCCCTCAATCAAACGGGCCATTGAAAAACTGGAATTCTCCTGTTCCATCGACTGTTACATGTCCAACACCACCGAATTGTGTGACGTGGTCCTGCCGGACTGTACCTACCTTGAGCAGAGTCGTGTGGTTGCCGACTGGATGTACGAATCCTTTATCTCGCTTTTCCAGCGGGCGATCAAACCCATGTATGACTCCAAGTCGGTAGTTTCTATCTTCCAGGAGATTGCCAAGCGACTTGGTTATGGCGAATACTTCGCCTGGAAAAATGAAGATGAGTTCCTGGAGAATCAGCTCCGCAATCAACCGATCACCCTGGAAGAGCTGCGCAAGGTTGGCTATCACATCACCGATGAGCATGAGTATTTTAAATATAAGGAATGGGGCTCCATGAACCCGCCAGCCGGCTACGGTTCATCAGGCAGCACCAAGACCGGTAAATACAACTTTATGAATCCCCTGGCTGAAGAAAATGGTGTGGACGGGCTCCCTGATTATAAGGATCCCTACGCAGACTGGCCGGAACTTCAGCCCGATGACGATCACCCTATGATCCTTGGGTATTTCAGGGTGCTTGAGCATGAGCACACCTCCACCTTCTGGAATGTTTCCCTTATGAAGGCCTATGGCAGCAATCCTGTCTGGATCAACTATGTGGACGCCAAAGAACTTGGCATTGCTGACGGTGATGCAGTGAAGATCAGTTCCCCCTGGGCATCGGTTGAAGGCACGGCCAAGGTCACCTGGGGAATTCGTCAGGGTGTACTTGCTACAGCTGGTGGATTTGGCCATAAATATGGCCTGGAAGGTGATCCCAAGTATCCACAATATAAAGGTTTCAACACCAACACCCTGCTGAAGCCAAATGTAGCCTGCAAGTGGACGTCAACACCGCCACTGAAATATATCAAGACCAGGATTGAAAAAATCTGACCGGAGACCGATAGATCCATGACGTTGTTACAGGAACAGAAATATCTCAAGGTCTTCCAGAAGGTGACCAAACTGACCTCAATGGTCCTTGACCATCAACAGGTGATGGATACCATCGTCCGTAGTCTGCCAGATCTTATGGCTGTGGACGCGGCGACCATTCGCCTCATTGATGCCGAGACCAGTCAGTTCGTTATGGGTGCTGCCCATGGCCTTTCTGCGGAGTACCTCTCCCGTATCAGTATTGATACGGAAGAGACCATGGAGATGATTCGTTCCGGCTATCCCGTAGCCAAGACCGATGTGGATCTGGAAACTGCCCACCATGACCAGGATCTGGTGCAGAGTGAGGGCATAAAATCTGTCCTCACCCTGCCCATTATCTTTCAGGATGCCATCATCGGCATGCTGCGTCTCCTGACCCGTGACAAACGGGTTTTTACGGCAGATGAGATTTCTTTTTCCATGGCCCTTGCTGAACAGGTAGGCATTGCCATCTCCAACAGCAGGATGTTTGCGGAGATGGAAAACCAGGTGGATTTCATGAAAGAAGTACAGGAACTTTCCACCTTGGTGAGTTCCAGTCTTGACCTGTCAGAAGTGCTTGATACCATCGTCGAACGTCTGCCCCACTCTTTGGGCTGTAAGGGCTGCACCATCCGTCTGCTTCAGTCCCAGAACAATCAACTGGAACTGGTGGCCTCCCATGGTCTGTCAGAGACCTATCTGCAGCGGGGTCATGTGGAGAATGAAAAGAATGTAGAAGCAGCCCTGTCCGGTTCTCCTGTCTCTATCTTTGACGTGGGACAGGATGACCGGATTTTCTATAAAAAGAATATGGAAGAAGAGGGAATAAAATCACTTCTTTCCGTTCCCATCAAAGCCGGAAGCGAGGTCATCGGAGTGCTGCGTATCCTCTCTGATATTTCCCGCTGCTTCACCAGCAGTGAAATTAACTTCGCAGTCACTGCTGCCGAGGTTGGCGGTGGTGCCATCCGCAATGCCAAGACCTATCAGCAGATCACCCTGCTCTTTAATCAAATCGAGGAAAACGAACGGTTTCTCAGCAATATCCTGGATTGTATCAGACCGCAACTGCTGGTCGTTGACAAAGAGAAACACCTGGTTCTGGTGAACAAGATTCTGCAGGAGGTCATGGACAAATCTGAGAATGAGCTGCTGGGTTGTGATTACAACGGACTCTGGCAGGATCAGGAATGTGACGAAAAAAATTGCCCTGTGAGCAGAGTGCTGGAAACTGGAAAAAGTGCAACATATACCCACAGAACCTTTCAGGAAGACGAAGTCTATTGGTGTGAACGCACCGCCTCTCCCATGCTCGGCCCTGATGGTGAGGTCGAATATGTCATTGAAGTGATACGTGATATCACAGCCAAAAGACAACTGGAAGAAGAGCAACTGGAACGGGTTAAGCTTCAAGGTGTTGTGGAGCTTGCAGGAACCGTTGCCCATGAAATTAATTCACCACTGTTTGCTGCCCTTGGCACAGCCCAACTGCTTGAAGATGATATTGAAGATCAGGAGTTTATAGCTGATATTCAGACCATTGTCAGAAATCTCCGGGAGATCGGGGTGTTGACAAAAAAAATGACCAGCATGACAGGTTTTGAAAGCAGAGATTATGTAGGTGACACAAAGATTGTTGAAATGAGGTAGACCCTCTTTAACATGGCCAGATGACTGGTTAAAACAAATTGGAGGAATGTGTATGAAACGGATTTTACTGTTATTCGCAATAGCCCTTACGGGCATAGTGTATACAGGTAGCAATGCCCTGGCCGTGGAAGGAACACTAAGTGCCAAAAAAGTAAAGGCGGGGAGTTCCATAACCGTTGAGGGCAATATCGATCCCGGTCAGGAACTGTTTGTGGTTGTCGCGACAGACGTGATGTTTTCCGCAAAGGACGCCCCGGGTCCTAAAGAGAAAGAACGGCTGATGAACGGCAAAAAAGGAAAGAATATCTTCGGTGATACAGCCATTCCGCCCTCATATTATGTGGTAACAAGTGCTCCGCAGGCACTGGCAACACCTAAGGTTTCCCCTAAAGGGCAGAGCACTGGCATCTTTGCCTTTCCACCTTTTAAATATGATGTAAAGGTCAACAAGATCAAAGCCTGGGGTGATATTGCTCCTGCCACAAAAGCTATTCTCGGTCCCATCAAAGATGAAGCCCAGTGGAAGATGCTGATCTACTCCCATGAAAAGAAATTCGGGATGAATACCATCGTCAAGGAAAAGCCTCCCACTGGCGGTAATGCCCGGATGATCATGAGTGATCACGCTACTCAGGCTGAGCAGTGGAATGAAGGGGTCAGCGTATCCCTGGATAAGGCTACCGGCAAGTTTACTGCTACCATGGCTCCTTATAAAAACCTTGCCCCGGATACTGTGATGGCTGTCTATGTGAATGGCCAGAAGATTGATACCTTCAGTATAGAAAAATCCGGATTCTTTTTTAAGACAGGAAATGTCTACATGAATCCTCTGGTTGTCTTTATCGGTGCCTTTATCATTGGTGTCCTCTTTGTAATCATGGGCGCTGCAGGCGGTCTCTTTACGGCAGCCTTTCAGATTACCGTTATCGGCACCAAAGGCCCTGTTGGTATCAATGCCGGTAATACCATTAAGCCAACAAACCTTTTCCTCACCATGTGCTCTCCGATTACCGGCCTGATAACCTTTGTCAAAGAAAAGCGATTTGCTACTCCTGTGGCTATCCCCTTTGCCATTGGTATCGTATTCGGTGCCTTCTTTATTGGCCCCCCCCTGTCTGCAAAATATCTGAATCTGGCAGCATTTAAATTCTATCTTGGTATCATCTGTCTGGTTATCGGTATAAAGCTGTTTATTGAATCCCTGCCAAGTTCCATTGAAAAGAAGAAGGCGATGAAGGCCATTGTGCAGAAATTTAACGCTGCCGTCAAAGAATCTAAAGAGTCTGGTAAGGCATTACAGATGGGATCCATTGAATTTGATAAGTTTAACCCCATTAAATTTGATATGCGTTTCTGGGGAGAAACCTTTGTTGCCAAACCCCTGCTAATGCTGATCGGTGGTATGGTTATGGGTATTATTGCCTCGTCTTTTGGTGTTGGCGGTGGTTTTATGTTTATGCCTTTTATGACAACATTTGTCGGTTATCCTATGTATCTGGCAGTACCCATTGCCCTTGCCGGAACCTTTGCTACCTCAATTGGTGCGATTTCAAAATATGTAATGATGGGTTATCAGCCGGACTGGGTCATGGCAGCCCTGATTGCAGCCGGTGCCATGTGCGGTGGTATTGTTGGTCCGAAAATTCAGAAAAAACTGCCTGAGATTTTTCTCAAGCGACTGTTGGCTGGTGCATTGATTCTTACCTGCCTGAAATACACCGGACTGATCTGGTTTATGCGTTAATGAAAAAAACACAACGACTGTTGCTGTTTGTGATATGATAAGTAAACTCTGACAAAGGGGTGAGGGAAACCTCACCCCTTTATTGCTGCAAAGACAGACTATTCCTGGAAAGAGTGCCCATGCAGATGCTAAATAGTATTCTAGATTCTCTTTTTTACGGGTTTATTCAACCGTCCTTACAGTTTGTGCTCAATATTTTCGACCTTGTCTTTCTCGACACCCTGTCTTTTCTTTCCATTCCTTATAGCATTCAGGTTGTGCTTATTGCGATCGGTACTGTTTGTTTTGCATTTTTTCTACGCAGATGGCTCGACGTTGAGGCCAAGGAAAAAATATTTCGGAAAAAATTTGTCGCCCAGAAAACTGAACGGGATAATATAGCTATTATTCCTGACAAAAAAAACCGGGATGCCATGTTCACTTCGGCTGATCAATCCATTGACGAAGATTTTAATACCTACCTGGCTCAACATTACTTTCGCTATGTCCTGATTTATCTCTTACCTCTTTTTCTGGTCATGGCCTGGCTCAACAACAGTCTGGATGAACACGTCCTGCCGGTAGCCTCGGGCCAACCCTATCTCTGCCTCCTGCCTTCTCAGCCACTTGGCATGCAGGGGGTGTCTGTGACCCTGCTCTTTCTCCTGACGTACATTGCTTCTCTGATAGTGGGATTCCAGTTGAAGAAACGGTTTTCCCGAAAAGCAAAACAAGACACGATCTGATCTTATTTATACGTTTTCAGGAAGAATTGTATCGTTTCATAGGCATCACGAACTCAAGAAATATATGTGGTATACATACACTTTTTGTGATACACGTTATTGATACTGGTATGACTCTGAAAAGTGCATAAAGTACCTTGATGGGGCAACTGTTTTTGCCTGATTGGGGAGCAGAAATAAAAAGAGGAAGCAGAGCTGTTCCTCCATATTTCTAATCTTGACAAAGTCGAAAAATGTTACATTCTGAATGGTTAAGAAAAAAACTTCATATTCGAGGAGTGCAAATTTGAGGGAGTGAGGCGTACTTAAGTACGTCGTAACGACAGTAAATTTGCAGTGACGAAGAAGATGAAGAGTTTTTACGACACCATTAATCTTAGGAAAAGGAGAAATCCATGGCCGAAGAAGCAGCAGTGGGATGCGCCAGACCCACAGGAGGACCGGTTGGCGAGGAACCGGACAACACAGCAACAAGCGAACAACAACCTATCAACGAGGAGCATTCCATGATCAAAGTTGGAAAAAAAGCCCCGGATTTTACAGCACCGGGTTTTCATAAAGGGGCATTTATAAATACGAAGCTTTCAGATTATCTTGGAAAATGGGTTTTGCTCTGCTTTTATCCCGGCGATTTCACCTTTGTCTGAGCAACTGAAATTTCAGCGGTCGCTGAAAAATATCCTGAGCTTCAGAAATTAAGCGTAGAAGTTCTTTCCATGTCCATTGACTCCATGTTTACCCACAAGATGTGGAATGAAGATGAGCTGAGCAAGATGGTGGACGGTGGCGTTCCTTTCCCCATGCTCTCCGATGCCGGTGGTAAAGTGGGATCAGTATATGGTGTATATGATGAAGATGCCGGAGTCGAGGCCCGCGGCAGATTTATTATTGACCCCGACGGTGTTGTCCAGGGCTACGAAGTACTTACTCCGCCTGTGGGACGCAACGTAAACGAAACAATCCGCCAGGTACAGGCATTCCAACTGGTGCGGGAAAGCAAAGGAGCTGAGGCCACACCTTCCGGTTGGCGTCCGGGTAAGGCAACCCTTAAACCTGGTATCGATCTGGTGGGTAAGGTCTGGAAAGAATGGAAAACAGAACAGGCCTTTGACTAATTGCAGAAATTTGATAACATGGCTACAACAAATGTGAACAGAAAATTCATTTAACGTAAAAGGAGATGTATCATGCAAAAGTGGGAATGCCCTTGCGGCTATATTTACGACCCTGAAGAAGGCGATCATGAGAACGGAGTTGAGGCAGGCACTGCGTGGGAAGACGTACCGGCAGACTGGGTTTGTCCCACATGCGGTGCAGCAAAAGAGGACTTCTGGGAAGCGGATTGAGACTGACTGCCACCATGGGGTCATATTGAGCTGTTGGGTTTTCCTGTCTCATTGCCTGATCCCCCCTTCTGAAAAGCTTGCTGACTCTTTGATAAAAGTCAGCAGGCTTTTTTCTTTCTTTGTCCATCGTTGCAAAAAATCACCAATCTATAAACGTCAACCACACTCTCAGCCATGCTTGAAATCTACCTGATCATTGCTATCCTGGCGCTGACTTTCGGTCTGCTTATTTTCAGTAAACTTCCTCCAGCCGCCATTTTCATTGGAGCCCTGACTTTGACCATTAGCTTCGAGCTGGCCCCCCTCGAAGACTCCCTCAAGGGATTCAACAACCCCGGTGTCCTGACCATTGGCGCCCTGTTTATGATTGCCGCCGGGATGTACTCCACCGGAGCCATCTCCATCCTCAGCGAAAAGCTCATCGGCCGGCCGACATCAATATTCAATGCACAACTTAAAATTTTACCGAACATCGCCTTTGGCTCTGCCTTTTTAAACAACACCCCACTGGTGGCGATGATGATACCGGTGATCAGGGATCTCTCCAGGAGTTGCGGCCTGGATGCCAAAAAATTATTCATACCTTTAAGCTACGCTTCAATCCTGGGTGGAACCTGTACCCTTATTGGAACAGCCACCAACCTGGTGATTTCCGGTCTGGTTAACGAGAC
>JAOZKN010000200.1 GCA_029935315.1 Desulfocapsa sp.
AATTACCAATAAAGGATGGTAGCTATATGACAACCCATAGGTAATTCATGACCCCATTCTTCCCGATTTACGTATATTAGGATAAGAGTTCTGACGGAAACTGCAGGTAGCTGGTTTTCCATAAAGACACACCTCTAACACTAGAGAATATTGCACAGAAGAATAATATTGGAGAAATTTAGAGAACAGGAAAAGGGGGATAGAGGTACTTCCCAGTATTGCGCTAAAATAAATCCACCGCGCTTTTTTACACCACAGACGTAATTTCTGCAGGGAGAGATTTCCATTGGCAAGCCTTGATTTTAGCATACAATGTACAGGTTAAGATGCTTCCCGAATATACGAAACAAAATGAAACACCGGAAACTGCTGAGGTCGGATAAATGGAAAATATCTTTACTGCTGTAATTGGATCTTCAATTCTGAGACAGAATATAAGGGCAATATTAGCCATGTTATTTCCTTACAAGCCCTTAAGCAGCTCAAAGCAGATTAAGTAAATGCCGTAGACACTCACAAAATAATGATTTGCAGAATATCTCTCTGAAAGGATTTTCTTCGACAGAGTCGTTATACTTGTGGTAGGTAAAATGAATTGACAGCAAAAATTGCGACCAGTATTACTTGCAATTCATCTACACTTCTACCGTAATTGTTATCACTCAGGAATAAACCATGAATAAAATTTCACTAATTATCGCCCTGACGCTCTTCTCTGCACAGCCTGTATTTGCAGTTACAGGAAAAGCATATTTAGAGCACTGTTCAAATCTTGCCGTCAACTCCATGGAGTATTTACGATGCAGTTCCTACGCGGTGGGTGTACTTGACAATATGCGTGGAAACAAGGCGGGTAAAATTGGATTTGAGAAAATATGTCTCCCCCAAAAAACCGATGACGCAGAAATTGTAAATATGACCATTAAATGGTTAAAGGCAAATCCTGAATCCTTGGGTATGTGGGCAGCTTTTGGTATTACAATGGCAATGAGTGAAAATTATCCCTGTGGGTGTGACACCAAAGAGGAAGAAAGCACGCCACCTGCCAAGAAGAAAACCGAATAAGACACCGGGAAACCGGCTTACTGCTTTTTACTTTTTCCGGTGGGTTTCAGCTGTACGGGGAAAGTGATCGACAGCCCCACGGCGAACATCTCTCAAGAGCCCGTTAAGCTCTGGTAAATTCAGTCTTTTAATATAATTAACGGCCTCATGCCATCGATTGTCAGCAGTCAGAGACCTGACTTTTTCTTCAATAAGTGCAAGAACATCAGCAGCAAAGGGTGCAGCAGTAAGTGATGGGTGCGGATTAAAGGTTGCAGCCAGTTTATGGAACTTTTCGACTGCTCCGTCTACATCTTTCTCGGCCAGAAGCGTGAGTACCTCGCCATAAAACACCTGCCTCCTCTTCACACGTGTTCGTGCAAAATCTACTGAGCGATTTTCGGGATCGAGTTTCTCAGCAGCATCAATTACCTGAAGAGCAAGCGTATATTCAAATGCATAAGCCGCTATGATTGCCTTGCTGAGATAGAGTTCAACAAGTGCATGGATCTTTGCTATCTTTTCCTTATAAAATGCGATGCTGCGGCCGATCCTACCTTTCGTGTCATCCCACCGCTGCACACTCTGCAGACTGTTGAGAATAATACCGAGGGTAGGGATGTCCGGGGTTCCCATTTCCAGATACTGCTCCCCGGCCTGCATTAAATATTCATCAACCAGGGCAACTTTTGTATTCTCCAATTTCTTTTCGATGGGACGACGGGTTGCATCGTCACTCACGTTCTGAAGTACCCTGTCATAGACTTTAACAGCACCCAGATAGTCTCTGTTTAAGGCAAGGTCATCGGCGGCCTTAAGCCCTGCCGGCCCTCCACAGCCCGCTGAAAATACGAGCAAAACCAATAGAGCTACTCCATTCCATTTCATTCTGCACTTCCTCCTGCCGAATAGTCCTGGCTTTTCACCCGGAGCCCGACGTTGTCAATCTGATCTGTGAAACAGATGCGTAAAAAATTATTTCCGATGTTTTCGTCTCCACACCCATGGAGCAACAGGACTTTTGTCACGCCACAACCCCAAGCGTTTTGTTTTGGCGTTCTTTTCGTGCCCTTTCCACGTTTCACAAACAGGATCTTTACAGAAATATCTGTACACCCATGCATATCCTGCCCGTATCAGTTCTTCGTTTGCGTATCGTCCATCCTCCATTTTCACCAGGGCCACCAGCCTGCCGTATTTATCCCTGTCTTTGATTTCAAGGGAGACTTTGCTGTTGGCCAGCAATCCGGCAGTATATTTCTTAGCAGCTTTGGAGTATGGCTGACGGTACTCGGGCGTATCAATACCCCATAATCGAACTGTTATCTTTTTTGCACCACGGGTGACGACAATACTATCACCATCAATTATTTTTGTTACATATGCAGAATCTATACTTTTCGCATTGCCATTGAGACAAGACAAAAACAGACAGACGACACACAAACAAAGTATCCTTCCCTGCAGCATCCGGTTCCCAACGCTATTCATTACT
>JAOZKN010000123.1 GCA_029935315.1 Desulfocapsa sp.
CGTTGTCATCTTCGTTTTGATGACACCAATCCCAGCAAAGAAGAAACTGCCTATGTGCAGGCCATCCAGGATGATGTTCAATGGCTGGGTTTTGACTGGGGTGAGAACCTCTTTTTTTCCTCTGATTATTTTGACAAGCTCTATGAATATGCAGTGGCGCTTATCAAGAAGGACAAGGCCTATGTCTGTTGTTTAAATGCTGAAGAGATGCGCAAATACCGGGGAACCCTCACAGAACCCGGCAAAGAAAGTCCCCATCGCAATCGAGGCATCGAAGAGAGCCTGAAACTCTTTGAGGGTATGAAAAACGGTGCATTCGAGGAAGGCAGTCATGTTCTGCGTGCCAAAATTGACATGACTTCACCAAACTTAAACATGCGGGATCCTGTTATCTACCGGATTATGAAAGCCAGTCACCATCGTACCGGTGACACCTGGTGCATCTACCCCATGTATGATTACACCCACTGCCTCTCTGATGCCCAGGAAGAGATCACCCACTCTCTCTGTACTCTGGAATTTGAAGACCACCGTCCTCTGTACGATTGGTTTCTGGACACCCTTGAAACACCTTCCCATCCACGGCAGATTGAATTTGCCAGACTGAATCTCAACTACACGGTAATGTCCAAACGAAAGCTGATGCAACTGGTTCAGGAAGGTCATGTGGAGGACTGGGATGATCCTCGAATGCTGACTGTGTCAGGGCTTAGACGTCGTGGCTATACAGCGGCCTCCATACGTAATTTTTGCCAGGAAATTGGTGTCGGCAAACGGGAAAGCTGGATTGATATGGGGGTACTTGAGAACTCGGTTCGCAATGATTTAAATCCAAAGGCTCCCCGGGTTCTTGGTGTTCTTGAGCCCTTAAAAGTTGTTATCACCAATTACCCTGAAGACAAAGTCGAGGAGATAGAGGCCAAAAACCATCCGCAGGATCCGGATATGGGAACACGCACCCTTCCCTTCTCCCGTGAACTATATATCGAGCGGTCAGATTTTATGGAAGATCCACCTAAAAAGTTCTTCCGTCTGGGAGTTGGCCGTGAAGTGCGTTTGCGGTATGCCTACTTTATCACCTGTCAATCTGTGCTGAAAGATGAGGAGACGGGAGAGATTACAGAAGTTCACTGTACCTACGACCCTGCAACCTATGGTGGCAATGCACCTGATGGACGCAAAGTAAAAGGAACCATCCACTGGGTTTCCGCAGCCCATGCCCTGCAATGCGAAATCCGGCTCTATGACAAACTGTTTGCAGTGGAAAACCCTGATGCTGACAAGGAAGTGGATTTTAAAGAACACCTCAATCCGGATTCACTGAACTTACTCAGCAATTGCATGGTTGAGCCCTCACTTGCAGATCTTGAACCGGGCACATGCGTACAGTTCGAACGGCAAGGCTATTTCTGTATAGATACAAAAGACAGTAAACCCGGGGCACCAGTCTTTAACCGCACTGTGGGCCTTAGGGATTCCTGGGCGAAAAGGAAGAAATAATACTTCAGCTGGTGCAATACAAAAAGCACAAAAACTCAAGACACTTACCTTCAAGTTCCTCTCAAAAACAGGATATTGATGACTTTATTATAGCATAAGTTCGATCGTTATTTTATTACGTATATACAGTAAGAAGGTAACGGTTCAGAGTTATATGAAATTGTAGCGATTCCTCCTGGCCATGTGCGCAATTGCAATGTTACTCGAACCTTAATTACTACCGTGACAATGCCCTTCCACTTTGTCGGTTGCGAAGGGCATTGAGGCGGCAAGGATTTTCAGATCACTGTCCACCACTCGATTCGAGCAGAATGTGAGTAAAATAATTGCTTGAAAGGGGAAGGAAATGCGGGGCACTTGGAACACTGCCAAAACCTTCCGTCTTCAGCACGGCATTTGGCGGTAAGGTGGAAGGATTAACGTCAATTGAGTAAATTCCTTCCTGCAACCCCGTGGGTAAGGTAAACCCCCCATTCCCATATCGCTCTCCAGAAACAGCTCTCCCCACTTCCTCACGGGCTGCGCCGCCAAAGACGTTGTCGGGGCCGACATCATAAATAATCACTTCCACACCATTTACAAAATCTGTACCACCACTACCAGCCCATATTATCCCCCCTCCTACCTGGGTGAAGCCTCCGTCCCTCAGTTTGGTGTTGATGTTATTGGTGGATGAAAGCATCACCGGCCTGTTGTTCAACCTGAACAAATAACGACCCTGGTCGAAATTCCCGTCCCCCAGATCAAGGAGTCTTTTCTCCACTCCAGAAATCATTTCTTCTTGTTCGGTGGCGGAGAAATAAGGCTGGGCAAAGGGTCCGGTCAGGTAGTCGGCAATCCTTGTCGTATCCCCCTGGTATTGATATTTATCAATGAATACCCTCGGATTAAATTCATAGGTCATTCCCTTAAATTTCTTGTACCAGTAATAGGTACTCTGCTCTTCCCAAGAGTTGCAGATTGAATCGTTGCAGTCCACATGTTCTGTCTCACCATATGCGGCGGCACCAATGATCGGGTAATAGGGGCCATATTCCCTTTCTAAGTGATCACTTACCTGAGGGAAGTCATAAAAAAAAGAAGCAGCAGGAGCAGCTGTACTCAAACTGTTTATATAAGGGTCATCTGCATGATAAATTGTCTTTTTGGTTGACAGGAAAAGTGGGCGACTGTGTCCAGCGCGGCTACCTGGGCTAGCAATTATGATGTTCCAGGATGCTACGGCGATATTGATTGTTTTCAAGACCGCAGTGTAGAGCCCCGTGGTACCAGAACAACCTAAAGTCACATGGTCCTTCCCGGCAAGAGGATAAAGAACACTGTCCAAAAGGGACTTTCCCTGATACCCCCATTCACTTTCAATGTCAGTGGACTCCCAGGGGGGGATTCCGTCACCGTCCCAAGCTGATATGTGGTTAAGCCTGTTCTGCATCCAAGCAGTCAGGCCATGAACGGTGTCAAGCTGGGTAAGACCGATAAGACCGGAATCTTTAAGAAAGTCGTAGGCAATTCTGGGATTCCACGACATCACCCAATCGAGCGAACTGCCTTTAGCAAAACTGAACGTCATTTCATCCATTGGGTATTCCCAATCCTCAACCTCATCAATGTTACTGGGGAAAAACATCATGCTCCCGTCAAACAGATTCCTTAATTGATCTGGGGGGTAGTCGGTGATTGACCAGGGAACAACATTGTTGACTTCAACCCACAGGCCTTGGGCCACGTAAGAGATATAAATAGCCCAGGCGTCGGCTCTTTTTATTGTATGGGCTTCAGAGACGGAAGACATTCGTGTCTGCGGGGCAGGTGGGGCGGTCATGGAAAAATGGCCGCTGCTCTCAAGGCGGATAAATTCCTTTCGTAGGTCACTTTTTTGCGTGTCACTCCAGTCATTATATTTTACGGCCATACCACGTATATTTACCCAGATAATGGAATCTGCAATATCGCCGTTTGCTAACAGTCCCTCATAGGGAGAGATATCAACCTTCTTCCACCTGCGCATATTATTGGTAAGGTCAAGATCCGACCCCACTGGCGCGGCCATAACAACTTCAAGGTTTACTCCATCCTCAACAGCGAAAGTGTCTCCCAGTGACAAGGTCTCACTCTCACCCGGGTTCAATGCCGACAGCGTTGCTGTTGTCCTTTTTAACGTCCCACCGAGATGTGCAGCAAACCATAGTGTTGTTGAGGAGGTTGTATTCACTCCGTTATTGGTGACAGTTGCAAAGATCTCTTTGCCTCTGCCCACTATCTCCACCTGATATAAATCACTTAATTCAAGATCTTCCGACAACGTGAAATGAAAGGTATGGTAAAGGGCGTTTTGCCACTCATTAATTTCATCAACGGTGTCATGCGGGTCGAGTATCACAGCTACATGACGTTTGGTTCCACCAATTCTGACACTCGTTTTGTGCTTCACCCGGTAACCGGACGTGTGTGAGTTGTCAAAGGCCGAGACAGGGAGTGCCGGGAGGAAATCCTCCTCAACCGACTCTCCGTCAACAAATATCTGATAAAGCACACTCTGCTGTTGCAAGGGACCGCCAAAGTTCCGTACTTCAAAGTTGATGTAACCATTACTATCGATTTGCAGTCTCCATGCAACAATATCCGGCTTTCTAAATGCTATAACAGGCGGGTCCATATCAAAACAATCTGTACAGTATATGCGTTCCTCTAAGTCCGATATCATTTTTTCATAAAAAATAGTGATAGCATCCATATGGAATAGACCTTCTATTGTTTCCATCATCACTTTAGATTTTGACACTACATTTTTCATACAATCAACAAAATTTTCTCCATTACATATATGGCTAGAAAAATCGATATTAAGAGAGCAAGCTGTAGTTGTTGGACAACTGTAACCTTTGTCTGTTGTCTGAACAATATATGGATATGTTTGGTGCCTACTGTTGGCTATGATCGCTTCTTTTATACTGCCCCCACTTGGAATGTTTAAAAACTTAATGACTTCCCCTATAAAACCAAGCATATAGTTGATATTGGAGAAGATTGTATCAGAATTGGAACTAAGAGCGAAAGATGTTGATTCCAACTTGAATGGAGACAGTCCTGTTGGCTTCTTAAACGACTGATAGCTGAAGTTGGATCCGTCTTTATTTGTTATTCCAACATCAATGAACTTGCCAACATAATTAAATGTCAGGATGGAATCACCAATCTGTGCTTTATATAATTCCCCATTATTGTTTATGAAAAAACAGAGCTTGTCGCCATTAATAGTAACAAAAGTAACGCCGGTTTCACCATCATCCAGGTTGTGAATTGTGTAATATGATCCATTGGGGAAAAGTACAAAATATGGGACATTGGTGTCACCAGTTGCTATACGTACAATGTCGGTCTGGCTATTTAGCAATAGTGACAAAAGAGGTATGATATTATTATTATTATTATTCTTCTTATTATCTGCCGCATGGATAGGAGATAGAAAAATGGAAACAACCAGAAAAATCATTAAAAGTGCCGTTTTTTTAGTCATAGCTTTCACCAACCTTGGTATTAGAAAATAGTTTTCATCGTAATAATTTCATAAAGGATGAAAGTCCCAGGCACCACCCCGCCCCTGTATCTCAAACGGACGACTATTCATTAGAGCATAACTCTAGAAAGTGTCAATAGGTAAAAATACCTATTTTTTTCGCTATTGCTCTGGGAGAGAACCATTGGCAAGGTTAAGAATTTAAGGAAAAGTGTAACTTAAGATGTTCCCTAATCATCTCCCGTTTTGACTTCTCGTGATTGGAGACCATCGACCCCACTCTGGATTTTGAATCATACAAGGAATAAGGTCAACCGGCAGACAGCCTCCCACCAATTAGCCTTTCCTCGTACAATCTCTACTCACGCCATCTAAACCGGCAGTAAAAACAAAGAGGCCAGCAGATAACTCAGAATCCTTAGATTTTTTACGTACTTTTTATCCATCTGAATCCACTCAGCGATCTATTTCAGTTCAAGCAGTTCAATAATAAAGATCAGATGTGCATGTGAAGGCACTACATCACCGACAGCCTTTGCTCCATAACCCAACTCTGGTGGAACCCGCAGCATCCTCATGCCACCGGTCTGCATGCCGAGCACACCCTCATTCCATCCCTGCATAACTTTGTCTGTGCCGATTTGAAAGGCTACAGATTGCTTTTCCTTTCTGGAATTAAAAAACTCCTTTCCCCGTTGGCCATTGTTATTCAACCAGCCGACAAAGTGGATAACTGCCGTCTCCCCCAACTGGGCCTCCAGCCCGTTCCCGACCTTGAGATCCTTATATTCCAGGCCGCTTGAAGTAACGATAAAAGCCTCATTTGCCGTTGATATACCGGTTAAGACAACCAACAGAAGTATTGCACTGATACAGGTAAACAGTTTATTCATAATATCCTCCAGTTCGTTACTCTCAAGAGTGTCAACTCCACAGTCTTACTTGCATCTCTCATGGGGTACAGAGATCATCAGCCGCTCCCCACTGCGACCTGCACCATTCCTCTTCAGATAACAAAGCATGCCCTGTTTCACTTGGATGAAAACAATCACCACTGTTGACATGCTTGTCTTCAAATTGGATATCAAAGATATCTATATAAGAGGCATGGGGGAGTTGTCCGTCATCTATATACTCCTGCAGGACATTTTCCAGGATGGGATTATAGATATCACGAATTTTAGCATGAAATACTTTTCTGCGAATACAGTTTGTACCATCGCCTGGATAAACGGTATCCGGATCGAGGCGCGCTGCAGAGCTTTCGCAGTCGTCAGTAGGGTTATCTAGCAGATTGTCGCACGGGACTAAGGGCCACGCAAATACTCGGCACCAGAAAACAGTGCGTTTTGCATTCCAGAGCCAGTAGATTGCCGGGATGCTTGAGACATGAATATTGGCATAACGGGTAGCCTCAGAGCCTGCAAGTTTATCCAGGCCGGCTCTGTATTGTTGTTCAAAGTCGGATGGAAGGGTCATGTCATCCAGACTGGGTGCACAAACATCATTATTACCAAGAAGGATAGTGATCATTCCAGCTTCATCAGGAGGGGTGAAAGAATTTACTGCATTAACAATTTCTTCTGCCTGGATAAAAAAGTCAGCCATGACGTTACCGCTTACCGCATGATTGAAAACCAGGTCGCGTGAAGTATTATTTTCATAATAGTCCGTTGCGTTGGTGTACTCAAATCGTTCGTTGAGACTGTTTACACTGTCACCTCCATTGTAACCGGTAGACCATACCGTCTCGTGGTGTGCCTCACCGATTGTCCCGTCAGCAGCCTCTCCTTCACCGATCGAGTCGCCTATGTTGAATTGATTTATGGGCACGACCGTCGATGATTCAAGCATACAGGAAGCATCACAGCCGTCACCAGGTATCGTGTTACCGTCATCGCATTCTTCACCCAGATCAGAGTCAATGTTGCCGTCACCACAATATGGGTCAGGGGGAGTTTCAAGCATACAGAATGCATCGCAGCCGTCATTAGCTACAGTGTTGCCATCATCACACTCTTCGCCTGCGGAAAAGTTAAGAGTTCCATCACCGCATATGACCTCAGTGCAATCGATGTCACATAAGGCAGTTTCTCCGCCATCATCGCACTCCTCTCCTGAGGTAAGGTTTTCCGTGCCGTCTCCACATATCCGATAGGTGCAGTCAAGATCACAGTATGTGCTCTCACCTCCATCATCGCACTCCTCTTCTGATATAAGGTTTACCGTGCCATCTCCGCATACCGAATAGGTGCAGTCAAGATCACAGAATGAGCTCTCACCTCCATCGTCACATTCCTCTCCGGGGTCAATGATTCCGTCACCACAGTAAAATAAAATGGGATTGCCGCAATCTGCGCCGCACAGATCAGTATTACAGGTGTCAGCACCACAGCAGTAACGGCGACTAGGCTTGCCAGTGCTCACACCTGCACAGTCGCTGGGGCAGCTAATACAGTCTTCACCTTCATTACAGGTGCCATCATTGTTGCAGACGGAGGGAGGCGGAGCATCACAATCCTCTGGACAGTTTGCAGATGTTTCCTCAGTATCGCATACCCCATCACCACAGTAACCTCCTGCTGCACAGTCTTCCGGGCATGTTTCTACAGTTTCATCTCCCCTGCACTTGCCGTCACCACAGACCGGAACGGGTTTTGCGGCCCAGGCATTTGTCGAAACTATCAAGACAAACCACAAGAAACCAAAAAGAAAAAATCTGTGTCTAACTTTGTGCATAACGTTCCTCCATGTTACCAGTAACACTTCTGGACAATCTGAAATAAAAAAAGCCGAACCACCTTATTTCAAGGCAGCTCGGCTATCTGTAAAGACCCGTGACTTTCCGTCCCTGTCTTGCGGCAGGTTTGGCTTTGTCATATTTAAAAAAATTATATTAATAAATCATATGCGAAACATGGGTCTCAAGTCAATGCAACATTGTATCACTACATCGCTTTTTTCTCTGGGGATTTGATACTTTCTGAAATGAAAGTGTTTTTGAAGTAAAGAGATGATGGCTTTGATGAAGATGTGATTTGGCAGGTTAACTATTTAAACAAAACTGCAGTTTGAGATGTTTCCTTTTATTTTGAATAGCAATAAGGCAAAAATTCCTTATTGCCACACCTATCCGCAAAGCTTGCAACATATCCGTTGGCACAAAACTACACTTTTTCGTTTTAATACCACACAATTGATCTTCGTCTCATTTCATAACAGCACAAGTGTTGCTGGGATACCCAAGCCACCATCCCATTTATTTATCTGTAAACACAGCCAGTTACAGCCCTTCAAGGAACTATTGTAACGAAAAACGTAAAGTGGCATGGTTGATGCTAAACAAGAAGTATAGAAACTAGAAGATAAGTTAAATCAACCCAATATGGAGGACACCATGACTACT
>JAOZKN010000201.1 GCA_029935315.1 Desulfocapsa sp.
AAGCAAAAACCCAAAACAAACCATGAGTAACAAAGAGTAGCAATAGCGAACAAAAACAACGATAAATAAACCAATTAACCAACAACCTCTACTGTTGCTATTTATCTATCGTTACTCTGCATTACTCATGGTTTCATCAATTATGGCAAAACTAGGGCAAACTTTGTCTTATCCTTTCCTGCCAATAATCTGGATCACGTCGAAGATGCATTACTGCAATAATGTATATAGATACTTCTTCTTCGATATACAAAAGACCATACGGGAACCTATTGGTCTGACACCTTCTGATTTCACCGAACAATACCGGCCAGGCTCTAGGAATAGAACAAATTTGCTTTATGGTAGAATGTACTTCAATGCTAAAATCATACCCAAGTCCACAGGCACAGCTTTCATAATACGCTATGGAATCATTCAGTTCTTTCTCAGCTTCTGGATGAAAAAAGTAATTCACGCCTGAAAACGTTCTTGTATTTTCCTGAACACCTCATCTCCTGGAATGAGTTTTACTTGACCTGATTTGATTTCTCGCACACGCCTTTTGGCAACCTCTTCCCATTTCTGGTCTATCGCAGCATCTGGGGCAGTTAAACTTTTCAGTATTAAATCAGCAACTATTGCCCTTTCTTCGACTGGCAACGACGTTGCTTCAGCAACTAAATCTTTTGTATTCATCGCAACCTCCATTGGTTTTACTTTCATAGATTGTCAAACAAGCCATTAGGGCAGAAATTCTGCAATCTACCCAAATTATGGCAAGGAGTTTTTAGGCACTAATACTTTCTCAAAACGCATTAGCAATATCTTTTGTCCAAGGCACCAAGTTCTGATAAGTCTTTGCTATTTTTCCATCATTTACTCGAAAAATTAGAGCTGGATCCTCATCAGTCTTCGAATTATCATAAAAATAGCAACGCTCAACAAGAGTCATCGCTTCCACACATTTTGCGATCGACCGATAATATCTGCTAATTATTTTCGAAATAGGTACATCGTGTCCACCCTCCATTACACGCAAAGCAACACGCTGAGCATTGATGGAAGGGTCATTAGTACAGACAAAAAACAACCGGATAAAAAAACCAGCCTTCTTTGCACGTTGGATAAAATCGAGCTTTTCCTGGGTTGAGAACACTGTTTCGAATGCCATGCTGCGCTTTTCATCCAAACATTGCTCACGTATATCTTTTGCATAATTTGCTGCTTGAACAACAGATTCTAATGAATTCCAGTCACCAAACTTTTCTTCTGCGATAAAATCTGGATTAACATAAACGCAATCATTCATCCATTGATGCCGCAAAAGTTACTCGGTAATTGTTGTTTTTCCAGAACCATTGGGACCAGCAACAACAATAAGCCTTGGTTTCGTCAATTCTTTCATATTGGAGCAATATTATTTCTACGAGAAATAGCTTTGGAGATCACATCGTGGAGTTTCTTTACATGCTGTTCCATAGCCTTTTGTTTACGAACTCGAGCATCTTCCCCTGCTTGTTTAATCAATTGAAAAAGGTGCTCTTCATCCTGCCTTTCTTGAATATTCGCATTGTCACTTTTAATCATAGATTATTTACCAATATTGAAGTTTTTATTGCAGGCAATTGTTCTGCAGAATGTATCTTTTCAATTTTAAATGACGCCTCCAGTTTTCACTTCATTTTACTCAACTACAGTATCAAGACGGAAAAAGTAGTTAATACCTGAAAACGCGTCTGAATTGTCTTGCACACCTCACCACCAGGAGCTGACTAAAATCATTACTGACTATTATACTATACCACCAAAACATGAAAATGGCGAGACATCCAAGAAAGCCGTTATTGAATTTCTTGGTTCCAATTAACATGCCTAAAGGGCCTCTTGCAAAATAAAAACAACCGGTAATAGCAATATAACAACTTGAAACAATTGAGCTTCACGGCATTCTGTGGTATTGTTTTGTACCACCAAAAGCAAAACCAAGGAGAATGCCAATGAAGCTCAACAACAAGATATCATGGTTAATGGGTCGTGTCCAAAAAAGTTTGCTCCCTCACCTGGACGAATGCTTTGACACCCCACCCACTGAGCAGGAAAAACGACTGGTAGCAATTCTTGAAATTGTTCAGGTAGAAAAATTTGTTTCTAATCGTACAACTAGCCACTGGCGGGGCCGTAAGCCTCTTGATCGACAATCTTTGGCCTGTTTTGTGCATAATAGAAATCCCCAAAGTTGCAACCAGGAATTCCCCACTATTGCAAAGTGAGCAATCGAGTCTGGAGGCCAGCATTGAAAAAAGCCGTCGTTCCATACCGACCAATGATTCAAACTCGTCACAGTTTTGCAACAACGGCTCTAAGCCTTGGGGAAAATCCATTATGGATTGCTCATGTCATGGGGCATAGAGATACCGACATGATCATTAAAGTTTACACAAAGTACCTGAAAAATGCTGTGAACAATAATGACGGTAAAGCATTAAATGAACTCTATTCCGGCATGATAGGTAAGCATGATTAACCATGAGTAAATCAGATTATGGCAA
>JAOZKN010000035.1 GCA_029935315.1 Desulfocapsa sp.
TCCAGGAGACCAAAACTTGCCTGCCTCGCAGAAACTTCATGGTGGAAAAACGGGATACATTCAGGTTTGCCATTGATATCCAACCGTCGTCGTTTTGTTGTTCCATCGGTGGTGGCCACGGGTTCAGCTGTTTGCGATACAGAGATACGGGCAACACAGAGGTCACCCAGTGTAAGTTCGACAACAGTGACCGCAAGAGAAGGGACGGTGCGGTTGGCAATGAGGGCTGATAATCCCTGGAGACTGCTGTGGTTTGGATGCATGCCGGTCACAGTGCCATCGTCTTCCACTCCCAGATAGAGTTCCCCGCCATCGGTATTGGCAAGACAGATTATTGCTTCCAGTAACTCTTTGTCGGGGAGACATTTGCGGTCGCTTTTAAATTCGCAGGTCAGGGACTCTTTGGTTGGAATGGAGGTCATCAAGCCACCCCTTTTTTCTTTGTTTTTTTTCTGCCTCTTTCGCCAAACTGGCGAAGTTTAATCAGGGCAATATTGAGATCAGTAAACAGATATAGTTCTGCTTGGACAGCACTCTTATAGAGGAGTTGGTCATATTTGAAAAGAAATGAAAAGTTAGGCGATTTCAAAGCAAACGATCTTCCAAGAGTTTTAAAAAAGAAGTTAGTTTGTAATATGGGTACTTCCACTTATTAAGTGGCATTAAGCTCTTAAAGACAATATCCCATAACTACTCAACAGCTTTATGAGTTGCAAGGTATTTACTGGATTTAGTAGGATTATTTAGGTAAAATAGATTGTGTTATTCACAAATATTGAGGGTTTATAGATGAAAATCAGTACAATTCTTGATCAAATTGATCTTGGTAGCGTTGCTCTTCCTGAATTTCAACGAGGATATGTATGCGAAGATGCTGATGCCAGAGATGAAATGAAAGCAAGATTGGACAAATGGGGAAAGGTTGGTTTTCATTTCAAGCTTGATTGGTTGTTGCGAAATATTAACACAGTAACCACTGGTGAGACTCTATTTACCGCCTTGAAGGACATTAACGCCACAGCATTTAAAAATGGCTGAGAATGCAATAAACAAACTGCTCAATATGGGAAGTAAATTACCTGATTGGAGAAATAAGACCATATGAATTCTAAAGCTTGTGTACTTCTAGACCATGGCAGCGGAGGAATTGCCAGTCAGGAGCTGATTTCCAAACTCTTTCTCAAACATCTGGACGATCCAATCCTCGGATCTCTGGAAGATAGTGCTGTCCTAGAGAATCAACCTGGAAAGCTGGCATTCAGCACAGACAGCTATGTGGTGGACCCACTGTTTTTTCCCGGTGGTGATATCGGGACCTTAGCCGTACACGGTACCATTAATGATCTGGCCATGCGTGGGGCACGCCCTCTCTGCTTAAGTCTGGGCCTCATTCTGGAAGAAGGCCTTCCTTTACACGATCTTGAACGCATTATTATTTCCATTGCCAACTGCTGTAAATCTGCCAATGTACCTGTTGTTACAGGAGACACCAAGGTTGTCCCCAGAGGCAAATGTGATAAAATTTTCATCAACACCTCAGGAATTGGCTTTGTCCCTAAGGATGTTGATATTGCCTCCACCATGGCCAGAGAAGGGGATGTTATTATTCTCTCTGGTTCCATGGGGGATCATGGTATCACCATTATGAGTCGCCGGGCAGGAATCAATCTTGCCGGGGATTTGGCAAGTGATTCTGCTGCACTGCATGAACTTGTGGTACTGCTCCTGAACAATCTTCCCAAGGGGAGCCTTCATACATTACGAGACCCTACCAGGGGAGGTGTAGCTACCTCACTTAATGAAATCGCTGGGGCCAGTGGCCTGATGGTGGAGATAAACGATCAGGATATTCCACTGCACAAAGAAGTTGCTGCTGCCTGTGAAATCATGGGCCTTGATCCCATGTACCTTGCCAATGAAGGAAAATGCCTTGCGCTGGTGGATGCAAAACATGCAGAGAAAGCCCTGCAGTTAATGAAATCCACCACTGTTGGCAGGGAGGCTGCAATTATTGGCAAACTAACGAGTGGAGAAGCGGGGCAGGTCGTTCTACGTACAGCCATTGGCGGCTCACGAATCATTAGCCCTCTGCACGGGGAACCACTTCCCAGGATCTGTTAAGGACAAGAGATGACACAGGCACAAAAAACAAAAAAAGCTGGAATCCTGGGGATTGGCAACCTCCTGCTCTCTGATGAAAGTTTTGGCATTCATGTTATTGAATATCTTGAGTCCCACTTTAGCTTTCCTGATTCTGTTACCCTCATGGATGGCGGAACTGCCGGTATCTATATGGCTCCGTTCCTGGAAGATCATGACCCGATATTTATAGTCGATGTGGTCAATCTTAACGATGCTCCCCCGGGAGGGATATACACCTTCTCCGCAGAAGATGTGAAAAATGGAAATATACAGACCCGCATGTCTCCCCACCAGCTGGGAATCCTTGAAATACTCGATATCTGTAAATTACGTGGTGTGGTGCCTGAAACTGTGGAGTTTTTCTGTGTCATACCGAAAACCATAGACATGGGCCTTGAAATGTCAGAAGAAGTTAGTGCACAAGTAGAAAAAATAAGCGAAAAACTGGTGGAGCGTTTGCACGAAATGGGCTACGACATCAAAGAGAAAGAGCATGCATGAAATGTCCCTTGTCCAGGGCTTGCTTGGTCAGCTTCAGCAACTGGCGGCAGAACACAACAAGAGTAAAGTTCTCACTGTAAGCATGGAGATAGGGCCTTTTTCAGGGGTGGTAATCGATTCCTTTGAATTTGGTTTTGGTATACTGGCAAAAGAGATATCCCTGACAAAAGATGCCAGACTGATAATAGAGAGCCCACCCGCCAGCTATCGTTGCTGCGGCTGTGGAAAACAAATAGAAGAAGAACAGCGGCCGGAAAGCTGTCCCCACTGTTCTGAAACCCTCTTCTCGCCTGAAGGAAGTGACGATTTGATACTTCTTCGGGTCGAGATGGAATAAGGAAAAGACAATGTGTGATGCCTGCGGTTGTGACCTGAAACCTGCCCATAGCCACGATTCAAAAGTGGTTGAAGTTCATCAAAGCCTGCTTGCTGCAAATACTGCAATGGCTGCAAAAAACAGAAAACATTTTGATACCATGGGTGCAGTGGTCATCAATATGATCTCAAGCCCTGGTTCCGGGAAGACAACACTCCTTGAAAAAACCATTGAAACCCTGGGAGGGGATATTCGAATCGGGGTGATTGAAGGCGATATTGAAACTGACAGGGACGCTGAACGCATCCGGGCAAAAGGTGTTCCGGTGGTGCAGCTGACCACAGGTGGGGCCTGTCATCTGGATGCTGCCCAGATCCATAAGGGAATACATCTTTTGGAAAAAGAGAAGGGCGGAACAGAGATTGATCTGCTCTTTATCGAAAACGTTGGTAATTTAGTCTGTCCAGCGACCTTTGATCTTGGCGAACATCACCGAATGGTGCTTATTTCAGTTCCTGAGGGCCCGGATAAACCGGCAAAATACCCCAAGGCCTTTCACAGTTCTCAGCTCTTTGTGATCACCAAGATTGACATCCTTCCCTATTTTGACTTCCCCGTTGAGGAAGCCACGGCTGAAGCCTTACAACTGAATCCTGAGTTACAGGTTATGGCTCTCTCAGCCACCAGTGGCGAAGGCTTTGAGCAGTGGCTTGATTATTTACGGAAACTCTGCAATTAGTGTCTGTCCATAAATGGCCCTTTTACTCTAACTCTTCGTTGCTGTGAGAATTTTATCCTCGGAATATCATATATATACCTGCGGTAAAATTTTCCTCGCGCCTCGATTTAGAGTAAAATGCCTCATTTTTGGACAGACACTGGTTAATCTAACCCTGAGCAGTTTTGATTGCAGCAAGAATCTCCCTGCCGCCATTGCTCAGGATGTAGTCGGCAAGTCGTTGGCCAATTTCATCGGCCTGCTCTTTCGTTCCTGTTTCGGTTTTGACAAGCACGGTCTTCCCATCCAGACTGGCAAGTCCACCCTGCAGTGTTATCTGGTTTCCATCCAACCTGGCTAAAGCAAAGGCGGGAATGGAACAACCACCATCCATCACACGCAGATAGGCACGCTCGGCCAGCAGACAAATTTCGCTTTCCGGATGATTCAGACAACTACGAATACTTGTACGCTTTTCGTCGTCTATATTGGTAGCACTTTCAATGGCGATACAGCCCTGACCAACCGGAGGAATAAACTCATCTTCTGAAAAAGTCTTCACGATCATATCATCATATTCCATGCGTTTCACACCAGCATAGGCAAGCATCAGTGCGTCACAGTCACCAGCGTCCATCTTTGCAATTCTGGTCTGTAAGTTCCCCCTCATTTCAACAGCTTCCACGTGGGGATAAAAATGTTTTAGAAGTGCCACACGACGTACAGAAGAGGTACCGATCTTGATTGCTTTCGCTGTATCGTCTAAATCGATTGTTTTGTCACGGGAGAGCAGTACATCATTGGGTATTTCCCGTTCTGTAAAGGCGATCAACTCAAATCCCTCAGGCAGGAGGGACTGCATATCCTTGGCACTGTGCACTGCAATATCTGTCACACCGCTGGACAACTGATCTTCCAGTTCTTCGGTGAAAACACCTTTGGAACCGATTTTAGCAATGGAAACATCGAGGATTTTATCACCCTTTGTCTCCATGGAGTTTATTTTTGTTTTCATGCCGTCTTTTTCAAGCATGGCCGCCACGGTGTCAGTTTGCCACATGGCAAGTTTACTCTTTCTGGAACCAATTGATACGGTAGTCATATATTTTCCATCGTCTGATTTTTTATCCTGGGTTTTAAAAACATTCAAATTCTAATACCAAACCGCTAATATTGCAAACTGCAATGAATACCGCTAGTATGACTTATGCGATTTCTACTCTATAACATACGTTACGGGACGGGACATGGGCGAGGCTACCACCTCCCCCTGCCATTCACCGGTTTTTTCAAAAAAACCGGAAATATGCTTGAGCAGATAGGTTCCTTTATTCGTTCAGTTGACCCCGATATTATTGGACTTGTGGAAGTTGACTCAGGTTCCTACCGCAGCCATAAAACCTGCCAGGTTGCCGCCCTTGCCAGAACACTCAACCATTACCATGTGGTGGAAACTAAATATGGCGCACAGTCGGTAGCAAACAGGGTTCCTGTACTCAAGCAACAGGGCAACGGAGTACTTAGCCGTGACCCCATTATCAGTCACCGTTTTCATTATTTTGCTGAAGGGGTTAAACGGCTGGTCATTGAGGTGGAACTGGCACAGGTTGTGATCTTTATTGTCCACCTTTCACTGGCATTCAAGCACAGACAGCAACAACTCGAACACCTGCACCGCATTGTCTCTGCAAGTGAAAAGCCTGTTATTGTTGCCGGTGATTTTAACACCTTCGGCGGAAACCGTGAGATTCAACTTTTTTTGGCAGCAACCAATTTACAGAATGCGAACCTGGCTAACCTGCCCACCTATCCAAGCCACGCCCCCAAAAAGAACCTTGATTTCATCTTTCACAGCCCCGAACTCATTGTCTCCGATTTTTCCATTCCCAGGATACAACTCTCCGACCATTCGCCATTACTCTGCGATTTCACCCTGCAAGGGGAGACGAACCTCAAAGCGTGACCCTTTGCGGATGGTGCTCGTCACCGAGACACTCCCACCGTGCGCCTCAACAACAGCTTTTACATAATTCAGCCCCAACCCCAGTCCCTGTTGGCTACGACTGCGATCCCCACGGTATAAACGCTCCCATATGCGACTGGTTTCAGATTCAGAAATGCCCATACCGTCATCACAAAAACAGACAAGGAGTGTTTGCTCCTGTTTTGTGAAGGAAATGCGAACGCTGCCCAGTTCATGCCCATACTTAATTGCATTATCAAGAAGATTTGCCCACACCTGGCTGAGGCGTGTTTTATCAGCAAGAATAACAAGATCCCCATCACCCTCCAGAGACACTGTAATACCGGCCTCTTCTGCCACATACTGGTAAAGACCGACCACATCTTCCAGGGCCTCGAGAACATGCAGAGACTGTAACTCGAGGCGCATGGTACCCGCCTCAGCCTCAGCAACGCTCATCATCACACCCAACATGGCAAGTACTCTTTCTGACTCTTCCAGGCAATCTGAGAGGGCATTACGATAGGGTTCAGGCGTATCCTGATCAGCTTGCAGGGTGTACTCTGCTACGGCCCGCAGACGTGTCATGGGGGTTCTCAGGTCATGTGCCACGTTGTCCAGAGACGATTGAATCTCTGCTATCAGTTTACGATTTTGATAAAAAACCTTTCCCAGAAGGCTGTACAATGGATTGAGGATGCCTTTTTTATGGTGGATGGAAAAGTTTTTCTGCTCCAGTGCTGCTTCCAGGGTAGCTTCCAGTTCACGTAAGGGAGATTCCATCACATACACGATAAGGAAGGACAGAGCAAGACAGGCAAAAGAAGACAGCAGAAAAATCAAGCCGGAAGAAGAAACAGCCAGTTTGTAAACAGCTATGCCATCCAATGTGACATCTTTACCCCCTTGGGCAAATCCACCACTGGCAAGAGGAAGGGAAACAAGAATCCAGGTTCCTGCCTTATGAGGAGATTGCAAATCTATCCAATACCCGTTTGCAGTGGGGGATAAATCAACCAGGCCATCAAAGCTGAATTTTTTTCCTCCGGTGACCAGGAGTTGGTTCTCTTCCTGGACAAAGCGAATAAAATCAAAATGATTCAGGGAGGCATGGGCATTAAAATGGCCTGTGGGAAAACTTTCTCCATTCTTCAGCAGGTATGCATGCAGGGCCGAGGTGGCAGCTTGAAACTCCTGTTCCTGAAGCTGCTTTTTAAAGAGCAGCAGGTGGGAAAAAAGAAGCAACGCAACAAAACAACAGAGAAGACTAAAAAAAAACAGAATCCTTCTCAATCGTGGAAAAAAAATTGTAGGTTTATTCAGCACGAAGGACATAGCCCATGCCTCTTACGGTATGGATGAGTTTACTCTCATATTCCTTATCCACACTATTTCTCAACCGACAGACAAGAACATCCACCACATTGGTCTGGGGATCAAAGTTATACTCATATATCCGTTCCAGGATGGATGTTTTAGAAATGACTCTTCCTGAATTCCGCATAAGAAGTTCCAGGAGGGCATATTCCTTGGCTGGAAGTTCCAGCTTTTCACCCTGCCGGGTGACCTGGCGGCTAAGTGGATTCAGTTGCAGTTCCCCGACATTCAATACGGATGCATCGGCATGTTTTTGACCACGACGTAAAAGGGCCTGGATACGAGCGAGTAATTCATTAAAGGAAAAGGGTTTCACCATATAATCATCCCCCCCCCGCTGTAAACCTTCAATGCGATCATCCACGGACTGACGGGCGCTGAGAATCAGAACGGGAATATCAATATTTCGCAAGCGAAGTTTCTCAATAAGACTCAACCCATCGAGACCCGGAAGCATAATATCGATTACTGCAGCAGCGTAAGGTTCTGTAAGAGCAAGGGAGAGGCCGTCTACACCATTATAAGAAACATCAACACTGAAGCCGGCCTCCTGGAGGCCCTTTTCAAGGAAAGATGCTATTTTTTTGTCATCTTCAACAATCAGAATTCGCATACATCGTACCAAGTTTATGAAAAGATATTAAGAAAATACTACGCAATTTCCGGGATAACACACCCAAAATCAGTCCCAAAATCCTCGTGCAAAGCCCAAACTCGACATTGCTTTTATAAGGTTTGTTTTTGTGGCGTCATCATAATAACAGAGGCACAACGTCCGGTAATACCGTCACCATTGCGACAGGCACGCCGATAAGAAAAATAGTCACCAGAGCAGGAAGTGCAGATCCCGGTAATATGAATATTATGTTCCTGTAACCCAGCCTCAATCAACTGCATTTTTGAAATCTGCCAGAAATCAAAATGATTTTTTTCCACCTGGAAGGGGAGAAAAGAATCAGGCAATTCGAGGGGATGATTTACAAATTCAGCACAACAGGGTCCAAGGGATGGACTCACCCTTGCCTGAATGTCGACGGCTGAAGAATTGTACGTTTCGGTCATAGCCCGAACAGTTTTACCGGCTATATTTAACACGCTGCCTTGCCAGCCACTATGAATAGCAGCAATGGCCGGGTGTTTGGGATCAAAGAGGGTAATAGCCTGACAGTCTGCCTGTTGTATCAAAAGAGCCGTGTCCGGCTGATCTGTCATTAATGCATCGTAACCATCTACTTCGAAATCGGCCATTAGGGGACCTTCTGCAATAAAAATTGCATCCCCGTGCACCTGTTGCGCTGAAAGCACATGCCCCAAAGAATGTGTAGTTTTTAACAATTTACGATTTGTATCTACAGCCGTGACAGCATCTCTCACCCCATAACTGAGATTCAAAGAACCGTAGGGGGCAGAACTCACACCCCCGTGCCGGTCGGTACTAAAACGAATAACTTTACTTATAACCTAACCCCCTGTGAAATAAACAAAAATGGGGAAGACTCCATAAAGGAACCTTCCCCATAAAAATACTACAACAACTTGAAAAAGCTAAGGCCTAGAAGAACGCCTCAAAAGTCAGATAAATCTGATCAGCTGTTTCAATTGGATCCATTCCCAAAGCTCTCATGGTTGCAAGATCAGAAGCATTACCATAATCGTATGGCTTCAGGTTCCAGTCTGCAGAACCGGAGTAATCAAACTCGTAACGCTGATAGCCAAAGCGAATAAAGGTCTTGGCATATTTAGAAATCGCATCACCGGTGGGCAGATCGTATATTCCGTAAACCTCATAAACACTACCACGAGTGGAAAGCTTGGCGTTTTGGAACATGTCATCATGACCGGGAGCCATGGAAATCCAGTACTCAGAACCATAGTTGTATTCAAGTCCTACCTTCAGGCCAATGGCATCGATATCATAACGGCCACCAACATATACAGAGTAACCACTTTCGCTACTTGTATGAGCAGCCAGATCAGGATCTGTAATACCCATCATACCTAACGCACCCGGAACCTGATTTTGTGGAACACCTTGCGCCATCATTCCCTGGGCGATCATACCAGCCGCATCATTGAACATTCCGTTATCATTCGGATCACTTTGAGACCAACCACCAACAGCAAAGAAGTTGATATCAGCCATTTTATCCTGGTACACAAGGGAGCTGTGAAGAAGATTACCAATGTTCATCTGTGGACCAAAACCACCATCAGCAGGTGACATAGAAGCGCCAAAATTTACAAAATCGCTTTCAAAAGCAGGGTAGTTAAATACGTCAAATGCCATAAATGACTGGATGTTCAAAAAACGATCACCCTTTTTCATAACATCCCAGCTCA
The DNA here is from genome assembly GCA_029935315.1 of Desulfocapsa sp. Lineage (GTDB taxonomy): Bacteria > Desulfobacterota > Desulfobulbia > Desulfobulbales > Desulfocapsaceae > Desulfocapsa. Next base: position 9,358 of record JAOZKN010000035.1, read on the forward strand.
AGCCAGCGAAGTCCGTATCATCAACGGTGTTAGAGATCCCGTCTTGTGCTTCAAGCCCATCTTCAAAACCACGCCCATAACAGAAACGAATACGACCGGTTCCCATGGCCTCAGTACCCCAGCGGTAAGCATAACCTGCTGAAATACCGTCAAAAGGCCAATCCATGTACGCAACAGGAGTAGCCATGCGCTCGTCTGTACCCATACGCATCTGCGCTGGAGGTCCATCAGTGGTAGGACGACGACCAATGGAGAACCAGATTGGTGCTCCACCAATGTTATTCCAGTTTACGAATGCACGATCAACGCGGAGAGCACTATCGGCAGGTGTACGAGTGGCGTTACCATCAAATATGGGATACCCGTTACTAAGTCCCTGAGGGGTGCTTTGCATTCCCCAGGCCTTGTACATGGCAAGGCGAGCTTTAAACTCAACATTGTCAGTGGCTTTAACACGCATGTTCAGACGAAAACGATTGGTCCAGAGTGTGTCACTCTTATACACCGTACCAAAAACACCAGTTCCACGAAAATAATCAAGGCGCGCACGATAATCACCATAGAACTTAAATCGAGCAGAAAGATCCCAGGCTTCGGAACGATCTTCAAGATCACTGACGGATTCCTGAAGCTCACTCAAATCCGCATTGGATCCTTTTGCCATCTGAGCTTTCAATTGATCCAACTGCATGCTCAACTCTTCAATTTTTCGTTCCAGATCATTGGAACTCGCTCCACCACTGGCACTTGCCACAGCAGGCAATGCAATCAGACCGGCAAGGGCCAACATGGAAATTTTCTTCACCATCGTGTTTCCTCCTTCCTCTATTAATTAGTGTGATCCTGGTCCTCCTAAAATAACCAGAATCAGCGTCCAAAACTCCCATCTCTCTAGAAGAGAAGACGAAACAACATGGACTTCTATTTTCAATTTATGTGACACAGCGTGCCAACAACACTGTACAAAAATTTTTACTTCCTCTTTAATCTAGTATCGTATTTCCATTTCTATGTCAACTAAATAGGATATTTTTTCAAAAAATACAAATTTTTCAAAAGAATCTAGTGTTACAGGTATTCTCACCGCCATATATGGTATGGAGATGAGGAAATTACTGCAGAGAAGGTATTTTTTTTACAAGTACTGTTTTCACGACGTCCCGACGGTGAATATGTGCCAGTTGTAAGTAGGAGAAGTGCCCCTGATACCATTCTGCCATCAACCTGGTGACAACCCAAATCCCCCGCAATCCACGACTCTGTGTCCATCTTGTCCACTCTTTCACCAAAAGACTGGCAACCCCCTTTTTTCTAAATTCCGGCAAAACCATCAGCCCGGTACCACAGGCACAGGCCTGCAGTTCAAGCCGTAACTGTTCGTCCAGATCATCTGGCACAGGTGATGTATCAATGATAGTTGCAAAAGCAATAATGGAACCTTGGTAGCTGATCAAAAAGAGAGCCCGATCCGGCTTTCTCGCATAACGCTCAAGTTTATCCAGAAACACATGGACAAAATCAGGATCCATATCTCTGTTTAAATCCCGGAAAGCCGGGTCCACATCGGCCGGTAAGGCTTCAAAAAGATTACACGAATGGAGAAAAGAAGTTTTACAGTTCATCCAGGATAGCTGCTCTTTTACTGCTATACTCATCATCCGTTAACAGCTTCTGCCTGTAAAGCGAATCCAGGATTTGTAATCGCTGCTCTACTGTTTGTGATCTGGCTGCTGTTGATTGCGTATCGTCAGCTATGGAATCCATCGTGTCACGAACGGGGAGAGCGCGCAAGGTGATAGACATTACCTTCTCTCCCCAGGAACAGCCCCCTCTGGTAAAATGACAAAAAGCCCCTTTTGTATCGTCGCCCTCTATGGCCCATATTCGTTCGCCAGATATGGAGATCATCTTACCTTCCTTATTGATTCCAGCAGCAAATAACGCACTTAATTCTGCCCGGGTAGGCATGCGCCAATCCTCATAGCCTCCGGCACTATATGCCTCACAGTAGTCAACGGCCTCCTGCCAGGTGAAACTCTGCTGACTATCGGCAGCAGCCCACATAAGCTCGGTGTTCAGGTCAAGAACAGTGATCTGATCGTTGTTTTGAAACTGTTTACTGATTTCTTCAGCGGAGTCAGCGCAGGCAGACAAAAGAAAGAGACAGAGGAAGATGGGCCATTTTTGCATGTTTTTCTCCAGGAAAATTGAAAAAGAAACGGTATTGCCCCATTGTAAAACAGAATGATTACAAAGAGTAGCAATAAATTCCGGACTATAGCTTGCGTACAAAAACTCTTATCTCTTCACAGACTTTCCGATACTGGGCACGTTTCTCTTCTTCCGTATGATACCCTTCCGCCAGACGGGGAGGATCAGCAAAACCGTGGTGAACCACGCTGGTACCCCCGGAAAACAGGGGGCAATGTTCATCGGCATGACCACAGACGGTGATAACCAGATCAAATTCCACATCCTGCAGATCTTCCAGTAATTTGGAATAATGGGCAGTAATATCTACTCCTGCCTCTTGCATCGCCTGGACTGCCAGGGGATTCAAACCGTGGGTTTCAAGTCCTGCAGACCATACATCCAACCGGTCACCATGGAAATACCTGGCCCAGCCCTCCGCCATCTGACTGCGACAGGAATTACCAGTGCAGAGGAATAGTATTTTTTGTTTTGCCATCATTCTGGAACCTGGAGTGTTGCAGGAATACCCTGTCAAAGGAGGAGAATACTCGTGTCGGGTAAACAGAACACCCTCTTTTCACCTATCATCAACTGCTGCTGTAAATACGCATCCATTGTAAGCACCGCATGTAACCTGATTCCGCAATCGATGGTGCAGCGAACAAAATCCTGATCCTGTTCAATCTGGACGATATGACCAGTCAGGATGTTTTTCTCTTGTGTTTGCGCATCTCTTGCAAGAAATTTAATACTCTTCGGGTCTATATGGATTCTGCAGTGCTGCTCCAGTCCCTGAACCTGATTACATGCCAGGCGGATATCAACCTCCTTACCTACTCTACAGACAAGAAAATCTTCCTCTTTATGGATCCTTTCGCACTTGAAAATATTTTCATTCATTGTCTCTGACAGGGATCCATGTTCCAGAACAAGGACATGATGGGCCAGACGCCTGGTCTGGGAAAGATAATGCGTGGCGACGACAATGGATGTCTGTTGTTCTCTATTGATTCCCTCCAGGATGTTGAGAATAATTTCCTGATTCTCAGCATCGACATTGGCGGTGGGTTCGTCACAGAGCAGCACTTCCGGTTCCACCACCAGTGCACGTGCCAGGGCAAGCCGTTTACTTTCCCCACCTGACAGTTTATGGGCATCGGCCTGCGGGAAATTTTCCAAACCGACACGCTCCAGCACCTCTTCGACACGCTTTTGGCGGAGTTTTTTTGATATCCCCCGCACCTTGAGGCCAAACTCAACGTTTTTCCAGACAGGGCCTGTGAAATGGATAGGATACTGATCAACCAGCACAACCCGGCGACGTGCATGCAGCAGCTGCTGTCTGCCATAGCGAACACGCTCGCCACAGAAGCGAATCTCCCCCGATGTTGGCTGATCAAGAAATGCCAGAAGAGTGAGCAGGGTTGATTTGCCCGCACCATTAGCACCCGTGAGGGCATATATCTTCCCCTTCTCGATCGAAAGATGTTCAAGATCCAGAATGGTTCGTTCCTTGAATATCCGGGTCAGCCGACTCAACTCATACAACATCGATTGCGTCCCTTCCCTGAAAAAAATGAAACAGCAGGTTAATAGCAAAGGCTATACTCATAAGGGTCAGGCCCAGCGCAACTGCCAGTACGAATTCTCCCTTGTCATACTCAAGAGCCATTGCTGTTGTCATGGTACGGGTGAAGCCTCTGGCGTTCCCGCCAAGCATCATACTGATTCCAATCTCGGCAATCACCCGGCCAAATGCAGCGATCACTGCTGCACCAATCCCATAGCGTGCCTCTTTAATAATCACCCATGCCATCTGTCTCTGGTTGGCCCCCAAGGTGAGTGCAGTTTTTCTGTAACGACTGTCTATCTTGCTGATTGCTGCAATACTGAGTGAAGTCACCAGAGGAACAATAAGTATAACCTGACCGATAATTATGGCCTTTTGGGTATATAACAGTTCCAGGGATCCGAATATTCCACGTCTGGCAATAAATGAATAGACCAGGAGACCGATAACCACCGTGGGGAGGGCAAGGAGGGTGTTTAAACAGGTTAAAACGAATCGTTTGCCATGGAAATGAGAATAGGCAATAAGAAATCCAGCCGGAATGCCAAACAGCGAGGCGATTACTGTTGATATTCCACTCACTTTGAGTGATACCCAGACAATAGTCAGCAGCTCAGGATCACCGGAGAACAGCAATAAAAAAGCAGACTGTACGCTATTTACTAAAAGATCCATTACTTAGAGTACATCTGGATAAAAAAGCTGTTTCCCTTCCAGGCGATAGGCATCAATTAATTTCTGCCCTCGAACACCCGTAATCCACTGCACAAATTCCATGGCCAGTTGATAATTGACATGGGGATGCTTTGCCGGATTAACTGGAATAATACCATAGGGGTTGGCCAGTTGCTCTCCCCCCTGACAGAGAATATCAAGTTCAATGGCGGGATTTTTTCCATATTTAAATTTAATATAGGTACCCCGGTCAGAAAGAGTATAGGCCTGTTTCTCATCGGCATAGGTTAACACCTTGCCCATTCCCTGGCCTATGGAAAGGTACCAGCTTCCAGTGTCCGCTGGAAAGTATGACCTGACCTGGATCTTTTTCCCTTTTTTGACAATAGTCCGGCTTTTTTCAAGCATCTGAACCCCACTGTCTGCCCAAAGTGCCTGCTCTTTTGTGTGGGTTCCTGAATCGTCACCACGGGAGATGAATGCTGCTTTCCTGATCGCTATTCTCTGCAAAACAGATGTGATATCGGATAGTTCTTTTGTGGAAGCAGGGTCTGCAGGGGGACCGATCAACACAAAGTCGTTATGCATTACCGGATAACGCCTGGTGCCAAAGCCCTCATTCACAAAGGCAAGTTCACGATTTTTTGCATGAACAAAGATAATATCAACATTACCATCCTGGCCATCGCGTATGGCAGCCCCGGTTCCTTTAGCAATTACTTTCACCTTGATACCACTCTCTTTTTCAAACACCGGTAAAAGAATATCCAGCAACCCTGAGGACTGAGTGCTGCTTGTGGTGGACATCGTTAAAACTTTTTCTTCACACCATGCAGGTGACCCCACGCTTGACAAGAAAAAAACTCCTACAATGAATGCCATACGTGAAAACATCACTTGCTCCTCTTCTTTGCAATTAAACGAGACAAGATTTAGAAAAAATTGCCAAAGGGTTCATCGTCCTGCCTGATACGCTCAAGCTGATCCTTCAGATCCGCGATCTCAACAATCCAGTACTCTTTTACCCCGAACCCCGGAACGATGGGAGCTGATCCATCGGCAAGGTACTGATGGCTCAGCCAGGCGATATAGTGGAGAAAACGCATACCGCGAAGGGCTTCTATAAGGCGGAAACTGCGCCTGTCAAAAGGGTGAAATGTTTCATAGCCTTCAAGGAAAAGGTCTATTTCAAGAAAGGATTCTCTGGCCGGACCCGGGAGCAGCATCCACAGATCCTGAATGGCAGGCCCCATAACCATATCATCAAAATCGATGATATAAAATGATTCCCCGGGGCGGTAGATGATATTGGAAAAGTGACAGTCCCCATGAATTCTGTTACTGGAAATCCCGCTGAAGAGTGGTGAGATTTCATCAATAAGTTCATCACATACCAAAGAAAATTCCCGGGCAAGAGCAGGATCCTGAATAAGCCCACTGGCAAGGATAAAATCCACCTGCTGACGCGTTGAGTGCTCGGGTGCCATTATCATCCGTTCCCGGGATGGATGTACAGCCCCCACAGCATGGGTTCGCCCGATCAATCTCCCGACTTCCAGCCACTGATCTTCAGTAAATTCATCGGAACTGCGTCCGCCGCAGTAGGGAAATATACTGAAAAACAGACCATCTTTCTCAGCGATTGTTCCTCCGCGTGCAAGCGAAAGGGGGGGAATAACCGGTATTTCCTGAGCAGTTAACTCCTGCAGAAAATCATGTTCATCCTGCAGGGCCTGCTTCGACCAGCGATCCGTCCTGTAAAACTTGACGATCAGACCCTTTCTATCCAGAGTTTCAATTTCAAAAACGCGGTTTATATAGCTATTTAACTGCCGGCACAGGTTACTGCAGGGGATACCCAGTTCGGCTTCAACAAGGTTCAAAACAGTTTCCGGACCGAGTTCGGGAAAGGGACGTAAAGATGATTTTTTCTGATTTTTATCATTCATATATGTGCTCCATCGCTATTGTTATGTATACTATACCGAAGGCTACAGGTATTGACAAGATTTGGAATATAAAGATAAAAAAGTCGAATCAACAATATGCAGGAGATCCAATGAAGAATAAGTGGGACAGAGAGTTTGCACAACTCCGGGAAGCTCTGCAAAAAGTTGAGTCTGCAGATATTCCAAAGCTCCCCGGCAGAGGAGGAAAACTCTCCATCAACCCGACGGTGCAGCTTTTAGCGGTAACCTGGAAATCACTTGCCACACTCTTACAAACCCCGGACAACCAGGTTATCCCCGAAGCAGGGGAAGAATTTATTGTTCTCTATAAACAACCGGATGACGGAAAAGTTCGTGTTTATCCTGCGAGCAACCCGGACTTGCTGGCCTTAAAGCTTCTCCTGGAAAACCTGAGTCGGGAACAGGTTGCCAAAGAAGCGCAGGTTGTGGTGGGGAAGGTTGATGCTGCCATTGAAGGGGCGTGTAAACAGGGCTTACTGCTGGCTCCACCCTCGTCGCTCATGCGACCGGATTCACATTACCCGGAAGCGGGACCCGAAGGCTGGCAGCCCTATCTCAAGTCTAACTATTTCACCCTCCAGTGGCATGTAACCCAGGCCTGTGATCTGCACTGTAAACATTGTTATGACAGGTCTGAAATTTCTCCCCTGACCCTTGACCAGGGCATAACAATACTCGATCAGTTCCGTGAATTTGTCCTTGAAAAAAATGTACGCGGCCAGGTAACATTCACCGGTGGTAACCCCTTACTGTATAAACATTTCAAAGAGCTTTACCGGGAAGCTGCAAAGCGAAACTTCACTATTGCCATCCTTGGAAATCCCACCACAAAGGATGTTATAGAATCGTTGCAGCACATTCAACCTCTGTCATTTTATCAGGTAAGCCTGGAGGGTCTGCAGGAACATAACGATTCAATCAGAGGTGCCGGCCATTTTGAACGTATTCTTGAATTTCTCAAAATACTAAAAGAACTTTCCATTTACTCCATGGTGATGCTGACCCTGACCCGCGAGAATATGGGGCAGATCCTGGAACTCGGTGAATTTTTACGGGGAAAAGTGGACCTGTTTACCTTTAACCGGCTGTCACAAACCGGAGAAGGTGCAGCTCTTGAAACGGCCGTCAAGGAAGAGTACAGAAGCTTTTTACAGAAATACCTGAAAGCGGTTAAATCCAACCCCACCATGGCCCTTAAAGATAATTTAATTAATATTACAAAATCAGAACAGGGAGATAAAGTCTTTGGTGGCTGCACCGGATTTGGTTGCGGGGCTGCTTTTAATTTTTGCTCTTTATTACCCAATGGTGATATGCATGCATGTCGTAAATTCCAATCCCCCATTGGCAATGTACTGGACGCATCTTTGCTGGAACTTTACGATTCTCAAGCTGCCGAGCAGTATCGTCTTGGCCCTGAGGAGTGTCGGGGATGCAAAATTCGACCCGTCTGTGGTGGGTGTCAGGCGGTTATTCAATCCAGTGGCCTGGATATTAGCCTACACAAAGATCCTTATTGTTTTATCTGAGCAGCCTTTGACTCTGCTCGTATTTGAATAAGCTGCGCCACAATGGCAATGGCAAGCTCTGCAGGTTTTCTGGAATGAATGGGAATACCAATGGGTGCGTAAAGGCGACCCTGAAGCATCTTCCAGAGATTTTTCTCCCGCAGAACGCGCCCAAACGCGTCAATCTTCCTGTTACTGCCCAGCACTCCGATATAATGGGCTGAAGTTTGGGCAGCCCATGTAAGAGCCGTTAAATCTGTTACATGGTCAGGGCCTGCAATAACTATAAAATCATCTGCTTGTGGATTGCTCTCCTGGAAAAACGAAGTACTGTCTGCAGAAATAAGGTGAGAGTTTTTCGGGAAGTTTTCCTCCCGCAACAGTTCCCGACGCGGGTCAATAATAACAAGGGAGAACTCGTTTCGATCAGCAAGCCAGGCCACCTCCTGCACAACATGTCCTGCTCCCAGGAGAAAAAGTCTGTTTCGCTGCGCTGGTTTCAGTTTCTGCCGCCAGAAGCAAACATCCTCTTCTCTGGAAAAATCCACACGATCCAACTGCACACAAAGCTTTCCCCCACAGGAGGGAAGGGAACCCGAAAGAAAAGAAACTGTCTCTATGGTTTGCTGCGCAGTTTCAAGTTCTGCACAGGCCCGTAGTACCTGATGTTCATTGGCTCCACCCCCTACAGTTCCGGCAACACATTTTCCATGTGCCCAGAAGAGAAAATCTCCTTTCCTTGCGGGACCCTGCCCGTCAGAAGAAAGAACAGTGGCCATCACCCCACATTGTTTTTCACGGTACAACTGCTCTAACTGGAAATATACGGTCATCGCTCAAAACGGGAATAGATTATTCATTATGTTTTTTCATAATCAAATGAACTTCTTTGAGCAGTTTCCTGACTTCCAGGGCTGCATCTGAGCTCCGGTTATATTCAATAACTGACTTTCCATACATAAGTGACTGAGCATAGGCAACCCGATTATGGAGACGGGCCTGCAACAGAGGAACTGAATACAACTCATTAATATAAGAGCCAATTTCCTTGCTGAGATTAGTACGCGGATTTACCCGGTTCAAAAGAAAATAACAGGGGATTGTTCTTTTCACTTCTTTTTGTACCTGTTCACAAGCCTCTATGGTTCGTTTTGCCGAACGTATATCCAGGGGTGATGCCTGCAAAGGAATAATAATAATATCGGAAACAGCCATGGCCTTAAACATTATATGATGACTGTGGGGAGGGGTATCAATAAAAACAAACTGAAAAGTATCTTCTACTTCCCTTACCAGGGTGTCTACACCTTTTCCGGATTCATAGACAGTAAGTCTGGGTTTATCAAACTCCCGTAGAGTTTCCACACAGCTTTTCTGCTCATCCGCATCGATCAGTGCTGTATCATATCCCAATGCTGCGGTACCAAGAGCCAGATTTAAGGCCGTTGTACTTTTTCCACATCCGCCTTTTTGATTGGTCAATGTTACAATCATACGATCTCCCAATGAAATTCAGTACTACCGAGTTAACAAAGTGTAATACAAGAGAATACCTTGTTACAATATAGTAAAAATCGTATCTGTTCAACAGGAAAGAGTAGTGAAAAAACTAAATTTACAAGAGAAATTTATTTGATTACAAACCTTTGCGACAATTTCTGAAAACCCAGAAACCTGGGTGACGCTATCTTATTGCATTGTTAAAAATTCCACATGCAAATGCTCTTTGTCTGACTGATGGACACGAAAATAACCTCCTCGTACAAACTGCATGGTGTACTCTTCTGCCTTTTTTTGTAAAACAGATAGTGGAATGTCCATATTCTCCTCCTGCATGTCCTCATTTACATGAACCAGAACTTCTTCTTCATTTTCTGTAAATTCCAGCAGATATTCAGATTGTTCAAGAAAAATTAAATCATTACAGGCATGAGATACTGCCATATCAACAGATTCAATAATTTCAGTTATCGTTCCCAGAGACTTGCCTTTCATTATCAAACTCCAACACTATTTGCTTTTTTGGTTAATCAATTTGTTAGAAACAAGCAAACATAAACATCTTTTGTTGTTCAGGCAAGTACTGATTCCACTCTGGACAAAATTTCCCTATTCAATTTTCAATTGAGTGTTCTCTCGATTGAAGCGTTGAACACCCTATTTTTTATCGTCTGGAAATCCGGTGTGAGCCACCTGGGAACTGTATAAATTTGCAGCGGCAAGGGTAAGGGCAATTACCGATGGGCCAATAATCAGACCCCAGAATCCAAAACTGGAAATTCCCGCTAAAATGGAGAGCAGAATAAGAATTTCATTCATGGTGTATTCAAAACCAAAGATCTTTTTTAAATAGGCAATAAAGATTATACGCAAAATATTATCTATGAAAAATCCCATTATTCCCCAAACCACGATAAGAATAATGATCACATTGATATAATTTCCGGCAACAAGTTCAAGCGCCACAACAGGAACATAAACAAGCGCTGCACCAATCAAGGGAATTACGGAACAAAAACCCGCAAGAACACCCAGGTAAAAGGCATTATAATCACCGATAAACACCATTAACAATCCAAAGGTCAAGCCCTGGGCCAGCATGTTAAACAGTGTTCCGTAAAAAACGACAGCCACCGTGCCCGTGCATTCCCGGTAGAGATACTCTTCATTTTCAAAACTGGTGGGCATAACCCGTGCACTAAAGGCCAGGATCTGTCTGCCGTTCAGGTTAAAAAGAAAATAGAAGATCATTATCCAGGAAATCTGAACAACAAGTCCTCCTGCACCTGAAGCAACACCGTTAACAGTCTTATAAACAGCTTCTATGGAAACGCCCTTTAAAGCAGAAAAACCTTCATTTTTAAGGTTATCAAGAAAATTATGGAGTACCGGGATAGAATCACTAAATGCCACAATCTTTGTCACCATCTCCATGGTGACTTTTTTTAAATGGTCAATGTCCACACTGGACATCTGGGTATAGGTTTCAGAAAGGAAGTACACCAGTGGAGCAAAAATAAGACAGAGAAAAAAGAGAGTGAGAATTGTGCTGCTAAAAAGAGAACTCTTTTTCTGAATAAAAAGAGGAAGAACCGGTCTTTTAAAATATGTATTCAGTGCGATATATCCATGACTGGTACAGAGAGAAAGTACCGCAGCCACAAGAATATAGTGGAGATAAGAAGAAAAAATATAAAGGGAAGCGGCCACTAAAAACAGGGTCAGATAGGAGAGAAATTGAACACCTTCACCAGCTTGTTTATTCATGTATCATTCTACTTTAAGTTCACGGGTTAACAGATCTTTCACTGCTTCAGAACAATCTTTATTCTTATATAAAATCTGATAAACCTGGTCAAGGATTGGCATATCCACTTGCATTCTTTTCATTAATCCATGGACAGATTTTGTGGTTTTTACGCCTTCTGCCACCATATTCATTTCATCAAGAACCTGCGGAAGAGATTTTCCTTCACCAAGTTTTAGACCCACCGTTCTGTTTCGACTCAGATCACCAGTACAGGTGAGGACAAGATCTCCAAGACCGGATAACCCTGAAAACGTTACAGGATCGGCTCCCATGGCGACACCCATACGGGTTATTTCAGCAAGCCCTCTGGTAATAAGCGCAGCACGACTATTTAAGCCATATCCAAGACCATCACTAATTCCAGCGGCAATGGCCACAATGTTTTTCAGGGCTGCACTTATTTCAAGCCCTATCATATCCCGGGCTGCATATACCCTGAAAAGCTGGCTGCCAAAAACAGTTTGCAGAAATTGCGCGTCTTCGAGTTTTTTACAACCCATGGTGACTGCCGTTGGCAGATTTTGAGCTACTTCTTTGGCAAAGGAAGGTCCTGAAAGTACCGCAAGGGTTATATCCTGCTTTCGTAATTGCTCGCCAAGGGTAGCCTCCATGATCTGAGTCATGGTCATAAGAGAACTGTTCTCTATTCCTTTAACAGCTGAAACAATTGATACGCCCCTACTGAGAAGGGGCTGGAGTTGTTCAAAAACGGCACGATAACCATGAGAAGGAACAACCATACAGATTACCTCTGCGCCTGTAACTGCATCCTGAATATCAGATGTTATGTTAAGCGCAGGAGAAAACGGAAATCCGGGAAGATATCTTTTGTTTTCACGATCCTCTTCAAGTGCTTCCTGGTGCTCTTTATTATGTCCCCAGAGAACTGTATTTATTCCCTTGGCTGCAAGAACACCAGCAATGGCTGTTCCCCAGGAACCAGCACCGATAACAGCAACTTTATTCACCTGAACCTGTGTTTCGTGATTACTCATCTGTGTCTGTATTCTCTTCCTGTCCTTCTTCGTCTTCTGAGTCAGTATCAGGAGCGACTATATCCATAGCAACAACCTGCTCCTTATCAGCAAGTTTAATAAGTCCTACACCCTGAGTTGTACGGCCAATAACACGAACATTTCCCATGGGCATACGAATCATTTTACCGGAGTTGGCGATAAGCATAACTTCAGATTCATCATCTACCTGCATACCACCAACAACTTTTCCGTTACGTTCACTGGCTTTTATAGCCATGATTCCTAAACCACCACGTCTCTGGATACGATAATCTGCAACAGGACTTCGTTTTCCGTATCCATTTTCAGTAACGGTAAGAATGGAAGAATCAGAATCAATAACAATGGAACCAACAACAGCGTCACCTTCTTTCAAACGAATACCACGGACACCGGCAGCAGTTCGTCCCATACAACGTACATCGTCCTCATGGAAATGGATGGAAGCTCCATTTTTAGAAAGAAGGAAGACGGTATCATCACCCTTTAAAATATGGGCTGAAATAATCTCATCATCTTCATTGATCGTCAGTGCTTTTTTGCCACGTTTGAGTGGTTTTACAAATTCCTGGAGGCTGGTCTTCTTCACACGACCAAGTTTTGTAACCATCAGAATTGTATTGTTATTTTCTTCTTTACCAAGATCAACAACAGGTAATATTGCAGCTACCTTTTCTCCCTCTGAAAGTTCAAGGAGATTAACGATAGCCTTACCACGGGCAGTTCGTCCGGCAAGTGGTAATTGATACACTTTACGCCAGAAAACTTTACCAAGGTTTGTAAAAAAGAGGAACGTATCGTGAGTGGATGCAACAAAGAAATTTGAAACAAAATCCTCTTCAATATTCTTAACACCAACCACTCCTTTACCGCCACGACGCTGGGAACGATAAATAGATACCGGATTTCGTTTGATATATCCGGTGTGAGTGACTGTCACGGCCATATCTTCCTGGGTAATCATATCTTCAGGAAGGATCTCATCAACGGCATCTATTATTTCTGTACGCCGTTCATCACCGTAAGTCTCTTTTATTTCCAAAAACTCATCACGAATGATTTTCATAACAAGTTTTTCATCACCAAGGATTTCTCTTAATTTGGTAATAACTGCCATTATCTCTTCATAATCTCTGATGATTTTATCACGTTCAAGACCAGTTAAACGTTGCAAACGCATATCAAGAATTGATTGAGCCTGAATTTCAGAAAGATCGAAGCGAGAAATAAGTTCTGCTTTCGCTTCTGCCGGGTTTTTCGATGCCCGAATAAGCTCAACAACATCATCAAGATTGGAGATCGCAATTTTGAGTCCCTCTAAAAGATGTGCTTTCTCTTCGGCTTTCCGCAGTTCAAATGCAGTACGTCTATATACAACAACCTTACGATGTAATATAAAATGTTCTAAAATCTGTTTTATATTCAATACTTCTGGTTTATTATTTACAATTGCCAGAAAAATTATACCGAAAGAACGTTGCAGAGGGGTCATTTTATAAAGCTGATTTAAAATAACATCTGCTATTTCGTCTTTCTTTAACTCAATAACAATACGCAGACCCTGTCTATCCGATTCGTCCCGAACCTCAGAAATACCCTGTATACGTTTATCTTTTACAAGTTGGGCGATTTTTATAACAAGGGTGGCTTTATTCTGCTGATACGGGATTTCTGTTACAACAATAGCTTCCCGGTTAGCACTACCTTTTATATCTTCAACATGTGTTCGAGAACGCATAAGAACACTGCCACGTCCGGTTTCGTAGGCTTCACGAATACCTGCACGACCACAGATAAAAGCACCTGTGGGAAAATCAGGACCGGTGATAATGGTGATAAGCTCCGAAACGGTGATATTGACATTATCCACCATGGCGATAAGCCCATCAATTACTTCTGTAAGATTATGAGGTGGGATATTAGTTGCCATTCCAACGGCAATACCGGAAGATCCATTAATCAGAAGATTAGGAGTCCTGCTCGGCATAACGGTAGGTTCCAACATGGAATTATCGTACGTAGGAATAAAATCCACGGTGTCTTTTTCAAGATCTGCGATAATTTCACGATCAATTCTTGTCATTCGTGCTTCAGTATAACGCATGGCAGCAGGAGAATCGCCGTCCATGGATCCGAAGTTACCCTGACCATCAACAAGAGGATAACGCATGGAAAAATTCTGCGCCATACGAACAATGGTATCATAGGCAGCAGTATCTCCATGGGGATGATACTTACCAATTACATCACCGACAATACGGGCTGATTTTACATACGGTCTGTTGAAATGAACCCCAAGTTCCCGCATTGCAAAAAGAGCGCGACGATGAACCGGTTTTAAGCCGTCACGAACATCTGGCAGAGCTCTTCCGACAATTACGCTCATTGCATAATCGAGGTAGGATTTTTTCAGCTCCTGCTCAATGGATATTGTGGGTTTTGATTCTTGTTCTTCTGTGGTCATATTTTTTCCAAAAAAATATCAATTAAATTACTTTAATAAAAGGATCATTACATTTTTATTGTTGCTCGGTTAAAGTTTAGCAGTACTCCATATCTAAACAGGCGTCTTGCCCAGGC
>JAOZKN010000036.1:0-11143 GCA_029935315.1 Desulfocapsa sp.
AAAAAAAGACACAATAACAATGTGATGTGTCTTTTGTGTGGGGATTTTCTTCCATGTGGGAGAATTGGCACGGGTGATGCATAGTTAAAAGCACGGAAGCAGAAAGAGAAGTTAAATCAATTCAGTAGGAGGACACCATGACTACAAACACAAACACAGCAACCAGAACTCAAGTTGACGCAGGATACGAAACTTCTAAGTTTGCTCTCGGCGCAGGAATGACCATGGCTGCCCTCGTTGGAATCTGGGGATTTGCCTGTCTCGCAAGCGCAATGATAAGTGTAGGACCCCTGAATGTTGTTAAGGGATATTTAACTGCAGTTATCGGCTGATAAAATTTATAGAATACAAATATTGATTACAGGTAATACAATGAAAAAGAATACATCAAAAACAGGAACAAGAATAATATTAGCAGCTGGTTCAGTAATGTGTCTCTGGGTTGCAGCAGCGCTTACAAGTGCTCTTTCTTCGGTTGGCTGGTCGGTAGGTGAGCTCGCCGGGCAATATATGGTTGCAATCGGGATGGTTAAACCTCTGCATACGCTGGTTGATTATTACACCCATATCAAAGGAATAGAATATCTGATCTGCGTAGCCTTCTTTGTTGCCTTTCCAGTATTCTTTAAATATGTAAACAAGGCTCCTGTAAAAGTCGCAGTAAAAAAATAATAACTGCTAAATCCATAATTGGTGACAGCCTGTCCCCCTGCTTGTCGATGGTTTATAATCGATAAGCAGGGGGATTTTCTTTTTTGTGCAACTCAAATTATACCTTTTCAGAGGAAGGGACGTGCTTGGGTTACACTTCTCTGGAGTCCTATACCGGCGGTTCAAGGTCTATATACGCGTCACTGGTAAATCGTGGTGTACAAATTGCGAGGAATATGAGATCGTCCTGGCCGATATTGCGTATTCGCTGTCGACACATTGGGGGAATAGTGACCACGTCACCAGTTCGCAAATTCTGTGGTGGCATATTACCGATCTCAACGCGGCCACTCCCGCTGATAATGCAATAGCGTTCAGTGATGCCTGCAAGATGGTGCCAGGATGTGGTTACTCCAGGCTTGACTCTTGCCCTGGCAATTGAAACTTCGGGGTCATCAGGTGTATTGGATAATTCTGTAATATAACATTTTTCAGGGGTGAAGAATTCATCCTTGTTCTTTTGCAACTGGATACGTTCTTTCATAAGTCTTTAGGCTTTATTTGCACACAGGAAAACAGGCGATCGCTTCAAAATCACCGGGGATATACCCGTCAAATTCCTGATCCAGGCGGAGGATAAACTCAGTTGTTCCCGATGATTTTTCTATTCTATAGAGACTGTTATCTGTGCCCTGCTCACGAAATTCCAACCCTGTGGTGCCGTAGAAGAAATCATGGTTGTAGCTGGTAAAACCTTCCATATCCTGGATCGGCTGACCGTTCAGGTCTATCAGTGGTGCATTGATATGCACTGTGCCTGTGTTTTTATTTATGATAATTCCCTGGTCTTCTCCACCCCCTCCTGAATTTCCGGCAACACCATACAGAATTCCTTTGTTATCAATGGCGATATCGTCGGCATCGTTCACCCCGATAGCTGCGGTGTTAATAGTGATATAATCTTGATCCATGCCAAAGGCGTTTTTGATTGCTGTGCCGGTCGCGGGATCAATTTTAATTAATAAGTCGAGGATTCCCGGGCTCTGTTCACGATAACGAACGGTGGCATAGAGGGTACCGTCGGTGGGGTCAAAAGCGAGGCCATCTATATCGAGATAGTCCACAATACCATAAGCTCCAGTTCCTGAACCAAGACCGGATGAATTAAGGGGATTAAATGAGCCAGTGATTCCGGGGGCCTGGCTGATGGTGCCAAGTGTACCACTATCAACGGCATAGAGTTTTTTGCCATCCAGTGAGTAGGTCATGGTTTCAACATCCGTGACTCCCAGGTAGTTGACTGGTTCGAGCCGGTCTTCCCGGAAACTGTATTTAAACAGCCGGGAATCACGACTCCCCTGATTGTCACTATCGGCGATCAGTAAGCAGTATAGGGGGTCTGTGGCACATGGCGTTATTATGGGAAACAACTCCCATGGAAAGCCATTGCCGTAGTAGTGGCTGGGGTCACGGCTGTGCACTAATGCCTGTCCCCGCACTGACGCAACAACTATTCCGATATTTTTGTACTGGCCCTGGATAGCGAATCCTTTGGCGGTACATGTCATGGATTCGCCAATATCCAGCGTATCTTTCGGACAGCTGACTAATTCCCCCTGATCATCGCTGACTGTAACATCTGACAGGAAGTAGGGCCCGATATTCTCAACTACATAATTCCACGTGACATTGGCTCCTTTTTTTAGCATCGGTCCCGGCGCATTGTCAGCATCCACTCCGTTGGTGGATTTTTCTATGTTTATGAGTGGGACAGGGTTATGGGGGGCTTGGGTATAACCAAAATTTATATCAAGTGCGGTGGAGTTATTGATTACGATATTTGTGTGCGGATTACTTCCTCCGCTCAACGTGGTTCCATCAAGCAAATGGGATGTGTCTGTAACCTGAACCTCGTATGTCCCATTGTTTGTGAGGAATATATACTGCCCTCCATGGAAAGTGACTGTTGTTCCGACGATACTACCGTTTTGCAACAGATCGATGGTTATGCCGTCGATCCCGGATTCGTCACTGTCTTTAATTCCGTCACCATTGGCATCAAACCAGACAAGATGCCCTATGGCTCCCCCAATGTTGCCAATAATGTAGACGTTTTCGTTGTCGGATGCGTAGAACGGATGGGTGGCATCATCCTCTGCAGTGACTGTTGCCACGTTTTGATGAATCTCCTGGGGATTTCCGGTTATGGCTTCCGTGAAGGTACAGGTGTAATGTTCACCACCCGCAAGGGTAGGGGGCAAAGGACAACCCTTTGTTGTCAGATCGCCAAATTGACTGTCGTTGAGTGTGGTGAGGGTCAGTGGTACACGGCCTGTATTGGAGACGGTGACGGTGAAAGTAACATCTGTACCCGATACAACGACTTTTTTGTCAGCTGTCTTCTGGATGCTGATTTGAGCTTTGGCATACCCAAAATTAGCTCTGCCATAAATGCCACCCTCAGCAAGAGCTATATTGTCATGAGGATTCTCTGCACTGGTTAAAACATATTGCTGTAATACGTTATTGTCGTCAGTTACTGTGACGGCATAGGTGCCTGCAGCAAGATCGCCAAAGTGGTACAGCCCACCATTGTCGGTGCGTGTTGCTGCTGACTCAGTGCCGCTGAGCGTCAATGTGACATTGTCAAAAAACGGTTCACCAGGATCGTAAGAACCATCAGCGTCAAGATCATTCCAGACAAAGTGTCCAATCACTCCGGTCTGAGGGTCAATAATAGTGACCAGGGCACTGTCCGATCCATAGATATGGTTTCCATCCTGATCCCTGGCAAGTGCAAGGATTGTATTGGCGTGAACATCTTCTGCTGATCCGGTAATTGTTTCTGGAAAGGCACAGGAGAACACTTCGCCGCTGAGTAAGGTGTGTGGCAGGATGCAGCCTCTGGCAGTGAGGTCACCCAGGGGATTGTCGTAGAGCCCGATGAGCGTCACTTCAACGGCACCGTCATTTTGTACACGAATGGTATAATTAACCGTTGCCGAGGGGGCCGGAATCACGTCTGGATCTACTGTTTTTGTGACAATGATGCTGGCCTGGGAAAAGCCAAAGTCAGCCAGGATGTAGTGCTGGGCCTCTTCTAGAATAACGTCGTGGGGCAGCAGGCCACCGGTGTGCACCATATGATTCAGGGGGGCAGTTATGGTGTCGGGTCTCACACGATAGGAGCCCGCTGGAAGCTCGGTAAAGTCATAGTGACCACCTGCTGAAGTGATGGTTGTGTCTATGGCTGTATGGGTGACACCCTCTTTCCGGTACAGTACTAGAGTAACGTTCTCTATTCCGGGTTCATTAGAGCTGTAAAATCCATCACCATTGAGATCATTCCAGACCAGGTTGCCTATGGACGCAGTTGGCTGAGTCGGGACAATAAATGTTACCGTTGCGTTGTCATTATCTGATGTTTGATTGCCAACACCATCTTCAGCCCCGGCAGTAATCGTATTTGTATGTGTTGTGCCTGCTGTGCCGCTAAGTGTTTGTGGAAACGTGCAACTATAACTTTCGTCCACTTCAAGATACTGTGGCAGAGAACAGCTCCCGGCGCCATTAACCGGACCAAATTTGTCGTCTTCCAGTGAGGTTACGGTAACGGCAACCGGGCCATTGTTCTCAACACTTATTGAATAGAGGACGTTGCCACCCGGTTCTTTAAGAACCGTGGGGGAAGCACTTTTTTGAACCCTGATTGACGGCAACTGCTCAGGCGGAATAGGAGCAATGTCACCTATATTAACAATTCCAGCAATGCATTTGGAAGAGGTGGGTGGATAAAAATTGGAAGAGTCCAGAGGGTCATCACAAGGGCCTTTTTGCTGTTGCCAGGTGATAACAAAAGCAATATCCACCTCTCCGTTGTTATCAGTGTCCTCGCATAAAACATCGTTAAGGATAATCTCTCTATAAATGGGTCCATCAGTTTTTAGGGTATCACCGCATTGATTGTTATCAAGGTCACGATAGGGGCCATAGCCGCTTGAACCATCAAAGTTTCCGCCACTTTCAATTGGTGTGAGGGAAATAAAGGTGCAACTGTCCCCCTGTATGGGGGATTCGCCATGGTCACCGACGAAAAAACCAATGTCATAGCGTTCGTTGGCCGTTGGTTCCATCCCTACCCGGACAATGACTGGTGCAGGTATTATTTCTCCCTCAATACAGGTGGCTGGCCCGGAAACAAGGGTTTGGGTAAGCTCAAAATCTTTAGCAGTGCAGATATTACCACTTCCCAGATCTGGCAGGCATTCATCCGCTTTCAAGGGGGTGACAATAAGAGTAAGAAAGAAGAGGAGAAGAAGAGTAATTTGTTGAATTGTTTTAGTCATCATTGGTGTTCCAAAGGCTTGCCATCCAAGGTGGAGAGGCCTGATTTTGCATTTGTCTCAAGGTTATTAACTGGTGGTGCGTAAAAATAATTATTCTTATGTTAATCAGGTTACTATAATATGCAACCCTGAACCAGCACAAGGGGGGGGATAAAAAAGTTCCTCTCCCATAATCACCAAACAATAGGTTCTGCGTCAAATAAATGCAGTGAAACAGTCTAGGTATGTTGTAGTTTTGCAGCAAGGAAAGAATCTACAAAGAGCTGGAAAAAATGGAAACTGAGGCATACAACAATTGCGCTGCCTGTATCTATCCTGATATTGGCAAGTACAGCCAGGGCAAGAGCCATTGTCTTTTGAGAGGTGACAAAGAGCATGGCCTTATTATCGGCAGAAGAAAGCTTTAGTGTTTTGCCAGCCTGGTAATTGATAGCAAGAAGAAGCGTGTGGACAATGGCAACCCCTGCCAGGATGCGTATGTAATCCATTACAGACAGCATTGTAAACGCTGCAATCGAGGAAGATGCGGAAGAGTAAACGATGAGAATAACGCCACTGGAGTTGAGATAGCTCCAGAGTGGTGAAATATTCTGTTTTTTACTGATACTTCGTATAGCTTTTCCAATAACGAAAGGCAGAAGAACAAAGAGAAGCATTTTAAGCAGGAGAGCTGTCTGGTCAATATCAATGGGGCCGGCAGCGTGGAGGCAAAAGTCCAGCACAAAGGGCATGCTGAAGATACCCAGCAGATTTATGGTGATGGTAAGAAAAAGGGCTAATGTTGTATTGCCGCGACTCACCTCGGTGATAACTACACCCGAAGAGATAGTGGGGGGAACTGTACTGATAATAATCAACCCCATGGCAAGGGGCAAAGAGAGATTCAGAATTTTACTGACAAACAGTCCAAGGAGTGGTGCGAGGAAAAGAGAAATGACTGCAGCAACAGCTAAGAGTCTTAACAGACTTCTGTCAAGGGCGAATCCCTTGCCGCCTGTCTGATATCCACTGACGAGAAAGATTGTGGCCACAATGATCTTCAGGCCATAGTGGTCTGCAATAAACTGCCCTCCTGCGGGAAGCAGGAGGGCAGAAATAACTGCCATGAGCAGACCAACCGGGAGAAAGAATTGCTTCATGGGGTTTTAAGCTGTTTGCTCTACAGGATGGGCTTCATGGCGCTCATGTAAGAACGCAGTTCTTCACCAATTATTTCAACACCGGTATAACGGATTGTCTCGTTGGTTTCGATCAGCTCAACATTGCTCACGCCGGTGTCGCTGCTCGCAAGACCTTTGCCGATGACATCAGTTTTTACACCTTTCATAAAATCCTGAAGAAGAGGCAGTGCCGCATGGTTGAAGAGGTAACAGCCATATTCGGCAGTGTCAGAAATAACAACGTTCATCTCATACAGTTTCTTACGGGTGACAAGATTGGCGATCAGTGGAACTTCGTGTAGAGATTCATAATAGGCAGATTCTTCTTTGATGCCAGCAGAAACCATGGTGTCAAAGGCAAGCTCAACACCGGCTTTAATCATGGCGACCATCAGGATTCCTTTGTCAAAGTATTCCTGCTCACCGATTTCAGTGTCTGCTGCATCGGTGGTCTCAAATGTGGTTTCGCCGGTTTCTTTGCGCCATCCCAGAAGGTTTTTGTCATCTGCAGCCCAGTCTTCCATCATGGTAGAGGAAAAATGGCCAGACATAATGTCGTCCATATGCTTGTGAAAGAGAGGCTCAAGGATTGCTTTCATCTCTTCGCAAAGTTCATTGGCTTTGATTTTTGCAGGATTTGAGAGGCGATCCATCATGTTGGTGATACCACCATGCTTTAAGGCTTCGGTGATGGCTTCCCAGCCGTACTGGATCAGTTTAACAGCGTATGCTGCGTCCATTCCCTCTTCGGTCATCTTCTCAAAACAGAGCAGAGAACCAGTCTGCAGCATGCCGCAGAGAATGGTTTGCTCGCCCATCAGATCAGATTTAACCTCGGCAACGAAGGAAGACTGCAGGCAACCTGCACGGTGTCCACCGGTGCCGGCAGCGTATGCCTTGGCAACGTCCCAGCCGATTCCCAGAGGATCGTTCTCACGATGAACGGCAATAAGGGTTGGAACACCAAATCCGCGTTTGTACTCTTCGCGAACTTCGGTTCCGGGGGATTTGGGTGCAACCATTATAACAGTAATATCTTCCCGAATCTGCATGCCTTCTTCCACAATGTTAAAACCGTGTGAGTAAGAGAGGCAGGCATTCTTTTTCATAAAAGGCATAACCGTTTCGATAACGTTTGAATGCTGCTTGTCAGGGGTCAGGTTGATGACGAGATCCGCATCGGGGAGCATCTCTTCGTAGGTGCCTACTTTAAAATCGTTCTCTGTGGCATTTTTCCATGATTGACGCTGGTCAGAAATCGCGGCATCACGCAGGGTGTAGGAAACGTCAAGACCTGAATCACGAAGGTTAAGTCCCTGGTTTAAGCCCTGGGCACCGCAGCCAACGACTACGATTTTTTTGCCTTTCAATGCTTCTACGCCTTCAAATTCTGATATATCCATAAAGCGGCACTGGCCAAGCTCTTCAAGCTGCAGGCGGAGGGGGAGGCTGTTAAAATAGTTGTTTGACATGATGATTCTCCTCAAAAGAATTTAGTAGGTTTTTGGAACATATATAACGATGATGAGACAGTAACATTTTTAAGCGTTGCGTCAAGTGACTTAAATGTAATACAGTGTTGCGAATATTGAAACAATGGAGAGGGTATGGATAACCGAGATTTGAAACTGTTTAAGCATCTGACGTCATCGCTTCATTTTGGCCAGACAAGCCGTGCCTGTCATGTGACTCCGTCAGCATTGACCAGAATTATTCAGCGTCTTGAGGAAGAGCTTGGGGAGACACTGTTTTTACGTGATAACCGATCAGTAAGCCTGACTGCTGCCGGCAAGGTATTCAGGTTGTATGCCGATGATGCCCTTCAGCGTTATGAAATGTTGCGGGGCGACCTCTCCATGGAGGAAGGGCTGGGGGGGGAGATAACACTCTACTGTTCTGTTACTGCAGCCTATTCCATTTTACCGGCAATTTTTCAGAAGTTTCGTTCTGTGCATCCGGGTGTGCATATTAATCTGCAGACAGGAGATGCGGCCCTGGCATTAACAAAGCTGCAGAATAAGGAGGTGGATATTACGGTGGCAGCCTTGCCGGACAGTTTGCCTGAGCGGGTGGAGTTTTTGGAAATTCTGGAAACACCACTGGTTTTTATTGTGCCATCAGCATTTCCCGAAACCATACAGTATCAGGAGGAACGGGTTGATTGGTCACGGACACCGGTTATCATCGCAAATTTCGGTTTAAGCCGCGAACGGACAGACCGCTGGTTTCTGGAGAAAAATATTGTGCCAAATGTCTACGCACAGGTTGCAGGTAATGAAGCGATTATCGCCATGGTCGCTTTAGGGTGTGGAGTGGGAGTGGTACCTGGTCTGGTTCTTGAAAAAAGTCCTTTGCAGGAGCAGATTGATGTTGTTGCAGTGAGTCCTGAACTGGAGTCCTTTTCCATTGGTATCTGCACAATGCGAAAGAATATGCGTCTGCCGCAAGTGGATGCTTTTTGGGAGATTGCATCCTCTGTCTGATGCTGCAATAAAATACAAAAAAGGCATCCGGCTCAAGCTGAGTCTGATGCCTTTTGTCTTTATCTGTAATACAGGTTGGGGCTTCCCATGGTCATTAGGGATTTATGGAGATTCCTGCGGAAGTCTCTTCTGTCCCATATTCCCTGGATATGTCCACGTTTCAGGGCGTTGCGGGAGGAATGATAATCCGGTGGAATGTCGATACCTGTTGTCTCACGGATTACCCGGGGACCTGCAAAACCAACGCGGCTTGAACGGATAGCAAACTGATAGGGCGAGCAACCGAGAAAACTGGCCACAGGGCCAGCGTATGAGTTGTTGTCGTACACAACGATATAGAGACCGCCCGCATCAATATATTCCCGTACTGCCATGGTGCATTTCGGCATCTGGGTAACGCCCAATGTCCCTTCCTGGATACGAATACCGCCGGTTGTGTGGACATAGGAGAGCAGGGGACGTTTCTTACGTTTTGCCAGCTCACAGGCCTGGACAAATTTCTCACCCTCTGCAGCCCCCACTGTACCGCTGCGAAAATCCCTGTACAACATGGAGACAACAATTTTGATATCCATGACATTGGCAACAAAGGTCATGTTGCCGGCCTTCCGTCCGGTCAGCTTTTTGGAATGCTCCAGACGTTCATTGAGTCCAGTATAACCAAGAGGATTGCCACTGGCGATATCTGTCCCAAAGTAGAAAATAGAATTGGAGTCGAAAATATTGCGCAGATACCATTTGTGTTCCATGGGGAAGTGATACCCGCAGTTTTCGCAGACACCTCCGAATTCACCAAAAAGATCCGGCATCCACAGATCCTTACAACCATGTGTGGCACTGTTGGGGCAGCTGACTGTCCGGTCTTCATTGGCACGGGGGCTGGTGTATGTATCCGTCAGATCCAGCGGGTCGAGAATTGGCGTTGTGACAATGGGAGCACCATTGTAGGTGATCTGCCGGGGTGGTTTATTGCTGGTGCTTTTTGAGAAATAGCCTTTGACTGTGGACAGTGGGCTGGTCAACTGTTTGAACAGCATCGAACTTTCCCCGGAAAAATCCCGGGCCAGCTTTTTGACCTGCTTGTGGGAATTTTTCACCACATCATAGCGCAGATTGTAGTACATCTTCTCGCTCTTTTCCTGAAACTGTTTGAAGAAGGTTTCAGTGGAGGCCGGCTGTCCGCCAAAGCCAATCATGGCCATTTCCCGGTATTTCTTGGAGCGTAAAACCAGGAGGCGGCGTTGTTCGTCCTGGTTGAGATCCCAGGGGATATCGACGGCCAGGTCTTTCCGTTCGGTCTTCTTTTTTCTTCGTTTGTTTTCCCAGTCGCGGAACGTTTTGAAGCTTTTTGAACTGAGAACAACTTTGTCGGTGGCGCGCGTTATTTCCGAGCGAATTTGGGCAAAGAAGGCAAAATCGTCATGGCGAGCTCCCAGTTGTGGTTCTTTGACGATGGCATCAATGGTCCCAAGGGTCCTGTTGTCCACTGCTGTCAGCTTTAAGCGATCGGCGCAGACTTCAATAAGCTCTTTGGGAACTTTTTCTCCTTCTTTGATTTTCCCCTCAATGGCAGCGGCGCCTTCAGGGGAAATAACAGAGTAGTAGCCGTGGGAACACATAAGCCTGAAATCAGTGAGGCCAATTGCTTCAGCCCCACCTGATCCACCTTCAGAGATCATGGAAACAGTGGGAACCCGGAGCTTGGTCATTGCATAAATATTTCTTGCGATCTGCTGGGCGGCTCCCGGGTACTCTTCCACAGGAAAAGAACCGGGGGTGAAAATATAAAAATGGATGGGGATGCCTTCTGTTTCTGCAACCTTCATATAGCGCAGAGCCTTCTCGTTTCCTTCCGGGTGACAGCTGCCACCATTACGAAACTCCTCGCCATGACCGGTTTCCTGACCGATGACCATAACCGTGGCAGTGTAGGGCTTTCCCTTAATTTTACGAACAATAGTTGCCTTGGCACAGACCATGGCCGGATCAATATTGGCATCTTCCTGACCACCAAGCTCAGTGTAATCCTCGTACACATTTTCCAGGATATCCTTGAGGCTGAATCGTTCCACGGTACGCACGATACGAACCCGTTCCATGGGTGTGAGCTGTTCTTCCGCACGTTCTTCAAGGAAACTGATGGATTCATCGAGTTTGCGGATTTCCATGCGGAACTGTTCTTCCGTACATTCGTAAGGGTTCTGCTTGAGGTTTGTGCAGCTATCCCGAAATTCGAAAAGATTTCCCCAGTTGGTGAAATCCTTGATCTGTATAAGGTAGTTAATGCGCTCCTCAATCTTCAGGAGTGCTTTAAGTAATTCTATCATATTAGTGCCTTATCTCTGAATTCATGCCATAAAAGCAGGAACATATAAGAGTGATAAATATAAAAATGTTAGCAACACAACCAAGGCACTTATGCTGGCCTCACGTATTGTTCACCAGCGCTAGTGCCTTATCTCTGAATTCATGCCATAAAAGCAGGAACATATAAGAGTGATAA
>JAOZKN010000036.1:11243-24064 GCA_029935315.1 Desulfocapsa sp.
ATATAAAAATGTTAGCAACACAACCAAGGCACTTATGCTGGCCTCATTTATCTTTTACCAGTGCTGGTCTACTACCGTTGTCGGTGCCGGGCTGTGTGCTGGCTACAGGGTTAAAACGTAAGCAGTCGGTCCAGATTATTTTTTAAATAGTCAAGATTGGTTATGATTTTATTGCCATGGGAATCTTTTCCCTTGATGCGAACCTTGTTGATAAATTTGGCTGCACGCTGTTTTGCCTCATCAATGTTCTCTCCCCAGACAAGCGCCAGGGCAAGGTTTGGATCATACTCGCTTGGAATCATGTAGGGACGATCAGAGGGAACGTGAGTATAAACAACTGACCAGTCATAGTCCGGGAATTTGAAGTTATTTATGGTGCCGATCCAGGGAGCAAATCCACGTTTGGTGTCTTCTGCAACGATACGCAGTTCAATGGAGGCGCCTTTGAATTCTATCTGATTTTGCTTGTAGCCAATCTTCTCTCCCAGCGCCACCCGAATCTGTTCCCTGATAAGGTTGGGATGCTCACCGTTCAGATAACTGATACGCGCAGAAACATCATTTTCTACCTGGATTCTGGTGTTCACCTCAAGGAGGTAGGGTTGTCCTGAGCGGGATACAATCCATTCCCAGGTTCCCACATTATCGTATCGAACGTGGGCGGCAAGCTTCAGCGAATATTCAACGATCTGGTCGAGAACTTTCTTCTCGTCAAAGTCATACTCAAAACAGGATGCATGGAATCCGGGGGCGGCTTCCACTCGTTTTTGCCGGCCAGTGGACTGGATGGTGCAATTCCTGGAACCAAAATGGATGCGCTCACCGTGCTGAGAGCAGAGAAGTTGTACTTCCAAATGGTTATAGTCTGTAAGGCATTGTTCGATCAGCACGCCGCCATCACCAAACTGCCGCTTGGCATAGCTTTGCACCTGTCGATAAATACGACGAAATTCTGCAATCTCAGTCACTTCTTCAATGCCCATGCCACCACCACCGGCGGCGGCTTTTACCAGAATAGAAGGGTTTTGAATGTTTTGTAACTTTTGACTTTCAAGGAGATGGAGAGCGATTTCCTCAGCTTCCATTTCGTTGTAGATGGGGCTGTCTGTACCGGGAATGGTGGGGATGTTCAGCTCATTGGCTACTTTCTTGGTGTTGATTTTATCACCAAGATTTTTGATTACTTCCCAGTTGGGACCAATAAAAATGAGTGCATGATCACGGGTTGCAGCTCGTCTGGCAAAACGAAAATCTTCGGAGAAGAATCCGTATCCCGGATGGATAGCGGTACATTTGGTATGGGTCGCCACGGCAAAAAGATCATTTGGCTCTGTATAGCTGGTGATGCGCCACGCATTTTGATCCGGACCTTCGGTGATATTTCGCTGTACGTGCTCCGAGTCTTTGTCGGCCTCGGTATAGACAACCACATACTCAAGATCAAGATCCTGACAGGCCTCCATGATACGGATGGCGATTTCGCCCCTGTTTGCAATAAGAACCTTTCCTTCCAATTGATACCTCTTATCTGGCGCTGTTGCTGATTCTTAATTCTGTCAGCACTGTAAAATTATGGTATATGCAATCTGGCCAGGCTGTCCTGGCAACATTATCGAATTTTGGATACTATAGTCAGCTGATGACAAATAGAAAAGAGAAAAAAGGCATAAAGTCATTTACTGCTGCCACAATTGGGACGGGCCATGGTCTTCTCGCAAGTTGTGTCACCATTGCCCTGCTTTGGCTGGCATTGCCGGGAGGTGGCGGCTTCTGGCCCCTCCTTGCCGTGGCCTGCGTTCCCTTTCTGGTGAGCATTCACAGAGGGAGCCGTCGCCAGGTCTTCTTATTTGCTCTTTTTTGCGGGACAGTTCATTTCTTGATTCAGCTCTACTGGATTGTTTTTGTTATCGGCCATTATGGCGGGCTGCCCCTTTATTTTTCTGTACCGGCACTGATCCTGCTCTGTTTGTACCTGGCCATTTATTTTGTGCTTTTTGCTCAACTTGTACGCTGTTTTGTCGCACGTTTCTCTCCTTTTACCTGCCTGTGGCTTATTCCCTCTGCCTGGGTTGCCATGGATTATCTGCGCTCCTTTGTGTTTTCAGGATTTCCGTGGATGGATCTGGGGTATGGCATGGTGAACGTGCCGCTGCTTCTTCAGCTTGCCGATATTTTTGGCCATTATGGGCTGACATTTATTATTGTTCTGTTCAATAGCTTTTTTGCCTTCTGTCTCCTGTATGGACGTAACCTTCAGGGACGCAGGCAGATGGCCATGGCAGTTTGCCTTGTCTTGTTCTGTGGCGTTTCGTATTCCGCCTGGCGTTTACAGAAACTTGACCTGCAGCTGGAAAAGGCGGGACGTCTTCATGTGGGTGTGGTGCAAGGGAATATCGATCAGGGGCAGAAATGGAATCCTGCAAGGCAGGGGACAACGGTGAAGACCTATCTTGAGCAGAGTGCTCTGCTGATGGAGGGAATTACTCGCCCGGACCTGTTGCTGTGGCCGGAAACTGCCCTGCCTTTTTTTCCGCCCGGACACCCCCTTTTCATACCTATATCTGGTTTTTTGCAGGACAAAGAAGTGGTGCTCCTCACGGGCTCTCCATGGTTTGAAAGAGGTGAGGTAACGGCTGAAGATCTTCAAGTTTTTAATTCCAGCCTGCTCTTTAACACAGACGGCAAAATTGTCAGTATGACTGCCAAGAGTCATCTGGTGCCTTTTGGCGAATATGTACCATTGAAGCGATATCTGCCTTTTATTGCTCCACTTGTTGAGGGGGTGGGAGATTTTATTCCTGGTAAAATTGAAAATCCACCCGCTTGTAAGAATAGCCGGATTGGGGTATTAATCTGCTTTGAATCCATCTTTCCTGATATTTCCAGAAAATGGGTGGATGCAGGGGCAAATATTCTGGTGAATATCACCAACGATGCCTGGTATGGACGATCCAGTGCACCACATCAGACGCTTGCCATGACAAGGATGCGTGCCGTTGAAACACGACGATCTGTTGTCCGTTCTGCAAATACCGGGTTTTCTGCATTTGTGGATCCTGCAGGGCGGGTATTGGAAGTATCGCCGCTCTTTGTTCCATGGCAATCTTCCAGGCGTGCAGTCCTTATGGAAGAACGGACACTTTTTGTGCGTGGAGGGTTTGCTTTTGCCCCTGCTTGTCTTATCGTGGTACTTGGCGCATTGATAATTTGCGCACGAAAACGAAAAACACATTAAATCATAAATTTTGCACGAATAAACAAACGATCATTACGGAGTAATCAGAATGTCAACAGAAACAGGAGCCGCAGTCTCAAAACAGAAACTGCAGGATCTGCAAGGCAGAATGCTGGCCTTGAAGGAGCATCTTTGACCTGGATCATAAAAAAGATGATCTGGAAAAGCTGGAACAACAAACCCTTATGCCAGGTTTCTGGGATAAGCAGGAACGGGCGAAAAAGGTTCAGAAAGAACTTGGTTCATTGCAGGATGTAATCAAAAACTGGGAATCTGCCTGGGATGAAATAGAAGAAAACTCTTTGTTGCTTGAAATGGCAACCGAAGAGAAGGATGCAGAACTGGAACACGAAGTTGCGGCTGCCCTGCCTGCCATGGAAGCAGGTCTTGACCAGGCGGAGCTTGAGTGCATGTTTTCTGGAGAGCATGACGCCAGTAACGTGATGATCTCTATCCATGCCGGAGCCGGTGGCACCGAGGCGCAGGATTGGGCAGGTATTTTGCTGCGTATGTATCTGCGCTGGGGTGAGAGTAAAGGATTTAAGACTGATATTCTTGATATTCTGGCAGGAGATGAGGCCGGAACGAAAAGCGTCACCATAATGATAAAAGGGCGTTATGCCTATGGTTATATGCGCTCAGAGCTGGGTATTCATCGCCTTGTTCGTATCTCGCCATTTGATGCCAGTGGCAGACGTCATACTTCATTTGCCTCAGTTATGGTGATGCCCGAGCTTGATGATGCTATTAATGTGGAGATCGAAGATAAAGATCTGCGCATTGATACCTACCGGGCCAGTGGTGCCGGGGGGCAGCATGTCAATAAAACTGATTCGGCCATTCGTATAACTCACCTGCCAACCGGAGTTGTGGTGCAGTGCCAGAACGAACGCTCCCAGCATAGAAATAAAGATATGGCCATGAAAATGCTGGCAGCTCAACTGTACGAAAAAGAGAAGGAAAGACAAGCCGAGGAGCAGGAAGGCTTGCACGGTGACAAGAAAGGAATCTCCTGGGGCAGCCAGATTCGTTCCTACGTTTTACAGCCCTACCAGCTGATTAAAGATCATCGTACGAATGTTGAGATGGGAAATGTTGGTGTGGTTCTGGATGGAGGGCTGGATCCTTTTATCAAAGCCTATCTTCTCTGGGCCAAGTAACCTGGCTGCATGATTGTGTCGGCTCCCAGCTGCGCCAAATGCGGTGCCTGTGCTACAGTCTGCCCGGTTTACAGGCAAAGCGGGCGGGAATCCCATACCGCCAGAGGTAAATTGCACCTTTTGGATGTTCTGGGCCTTGTTCGGGCCAGTACAGATTTTGTGGATATTTTCTCTGCCTGTTTACTTTGTGGAGCCTGTGCTGCCATTTGTCCCCGGTTTATCGATATCCCAAAAGAGATTATCAGGGCCCGCAACAGTTTTTCCTCGATTGCCGGTCCCCATGCGTATGAAAAATATCTGACCCGTAAACTTCTGGATCATCCGGGAAGTTTGTCGGGTCTTCGTGTTTTGGGGAAAGCCGGTGAACGGTTGATAGGATCATACCTCCCCGAGCGTTCCGGTTTGAGACTGCGCCTGGCATTATTTCAGGAAGAAAGTATCTGTCCTCCTGTCACTGCCGGAAAGAAAAATCTGCCAGCACCATCAGCCAGGAGCAGGCAGATGAGCTGGTTTCCCGGATGCGCTGCACGCTATTTGTTTCCTGGTTCCCTCGCCTCCTGTCGATCTCTTTTTGCCGACCGGGGTGTTGATCTCGTTTTTCCAGACTCGCTGGTCTGTTGCGGTCTTGCAGACTTGACGGCTGGTGATATTGACGGTGCTCAGAAAAAGGGACGTCAGAATATTGAATTCCTCGAAAAGACAGAAGGGAGCATTCTCGTTTCCTGTGCGTCCTGCTTCAGTCAGTTACAAAAATATCCGATGTTGTTTGCAGGTGACAGCGTCTGGCAACAACGTGCAGAGCAGATTGCCTTGCGTCTGGTGGAGTTGACTGAATTTCTGGATGACGTGTCTGTCACAGAGAGTGTTGCTCCAAAAAGAGCAACCAGAAAACTTCGCATATTTTATCATGACCCCTGTCATATGCGTCACAACAAAGAGGTCAGGGACCGTTCAAGGACACTTTTGGGCAAAACAGGGGGTGTGGAGATTCTGGAACTGGAAGATGGCCCGCGTTGCTGTGGGCAAGGCGGACTCTTTCATATTGCCCATCCTGAAATATCCGCAGCTATTCGTGATCAGCTCGTAGAAGATGTGTCAGGTTTGCAGCCGGATGTGGTGACCAGCAGTTGTTCAGGGTGTCTTATGCAGTGGCAGCAGGGAGTAACTGCGGCGGGAAGCAGGGTACAGGTTTTGCACCTTAGCCAGGTGCTGGAGTTGTTGAAAACGCTGAAGAACTAAGGGGCAGCATCAGTGAGGATGGTGATCCGGCATGGGTACTGAACAGCAGCTTAGCGTGGTCTCTTTACCTTCCTGCAATCCTCAGTGCCGGCGCTGGTCAACAGAATGATGTCAGATACAATATGAACATTTCCGGCAACTATTTATCTCTTCCCATAAGAAGCAGATAGGTGGGTACAGTTGCACCACCGACTCCCGGCAGCCCAACAGGTGGCGTCGGTCCTGATCCACTTTGACCGCTTGCCGCACCGTCACGGAGATAATTGCCACGTGCGGTGGGCCACAACAGTTGATTTTCGGCAGAACCCGGAACAGTATACACAAACAAGCCCTCACCAAAGGTCTGCACTAAAATTTCCAGAGTTCCATTTCCGTCTGTATCCATCACTGTCGGAGCGGCAGGCGCGCCTTTTCCGTTGCCATTTGTTCCCTGTTTATATAACTCGATATCAAAAAGCACCTTTCCTGAGTTATCAAGAACCATCAAATAACCATGTGCTAGGCCGGGGGTAACACTCTCGGGATCACCATAGGTTGTAAAAATCAGCTCAGGGCTATTATCTTTGTTTAAATCTGCAACGGTTATTTCAGATGCATACATCATCTGCCTTTGATGTCTGATATCGAGTCGCCACATCAGTTCGGCAGCTGCAGAGGTGCAGTAGATATACCCATCGTGGGCTGCATATAAAATTTCTGGACTGCGGTCATTGTTAATGTCAACCACTGTCGGGGCCGGCGGATTTGCCGGTGGATACCAGGAGCGATCACCCCTGGATAATGGATACCCCGACGAAGGAAGATTTTCCCACCCCGGCAGACGTCTTGCAGAACGTGAGCCATCACCATAGGATCCTTCCAGAACCATAATGGAATGATGCTTGGTATCATATGGTGTATCTTTTTCCACATTGGAAACACAGACGACTTCATTTTTCCCATCCCGATTAATGTCTGCCACTGAGGGTGGTGAAGCTGTCCATTGCATCCATTTTTTTAAGTCAGGATGGGGCCAGGTCCCCGTATGATTATGGTAATGAGCTTCTTCAACGGCCTGATCAAACCAGCGAATAAACTGCCCCCAGTTGAGACGATTTCCTGAATAATCCGAATGGTGATTTGTAAACCAGGAAGAGGCCAGCATGGAGACACCGGTTGGTTGGAAGACATTAATCTGATGATTGTCATAGGTCACCACAATCTCCTTATCAGGATCATCGTCAAGGTTACCAATGCCAACATTCAAACCATAACACCCATAGCCATGATTTCCAGGGCCGTTAACCGTGGCATCATCTCCTGCAGGATTGTAGCGCGGCCAGGCCTGGAAATTCAATGCGGGTGGCTGATACAGTGCCCCGTTAGCACCAAAGACAAACACCTGGGCCCCGGCACGTTCAGTCTGTGTGGTTGTTGCAACAATTTCAATGGAACCATCTCCATCCAGATCACCAGCCGCCAGGCCTCTGGTTTCAGGACACTGGCCTGCTGAACACGTGGAGGCAGGCCAGCCATTTTTAACAGACAGGGTGTTGTTTTTCCATTCGTATGCCACCACCTCACTACCGCCTGCAACCACAATTTCGAAGATTCCGTCACCATCAATATCTGCACATACCGCCGGAGCATAAATTCTATCCGACCTGTCTACACGGGCCAGCACATTTCCCGCAGCATCCCAGACAATAATATCATAGAACGTGCCGATAATTTTCCGACTGCCCGTTCCAAGATCATGGACAATGGTTGAAGCAAACCAGGACGTTCCGGTCCATTTGATTTGTTTTACGAAAATCGGCTGCTGTACCGCTGCTGCTGAGAGTAATCCGGGACAGACAAGGAGAGTGAGGATACCTGCAAAAAATGACAATCTGCGCATTGAAGACACCTGTAAGGAAAGTGATAAAAATGAAAAATGAGAAAAGAGCGAGAAACAACTCCCTCTATTTCATTTTTATACTATTACAGCGCGGTATGGTTTTCAAGGAACTGATGGTGTCAGGACATCCTCCCTCATTGCTAATCGAAAGAGTTCCTGTATCACTTGAGTAGCAACACGTTGGCGTGTAAAGGATACAATTCGTTTTATCAAACAAAATTATGATATCGAAGATATACGTGTCTTAACTTACGACAGGTTGAAAAACATGGCTGTTCTTGTCCTTGTCGCATTATATTTCTTGATTACCACGCAAACACTGTGGATCCTCAAACGACCAAAGAATGAAGCTGCGGTCTGGTGGTAATCAAGTCATATTTTGTAGCTGTCTGTCCCTGGTACCAAAGCAAAATTGAGCATTCTCGCTAACGCATGCAATGGATGCTGCCAAACGTCTGTTTGGAAGAGCGGATTTCCGATATTATGCGTTAGCTGATGGCATTAAACCAATCGTTAGAGGTATTGGTAAAGGCCATCTATGCTCGAGGGGTTATAAGGTGCTGGTACCCTACAATAAGACGGGTGTAAGTACCTTCACCAAATTATTTCCAGAACTACACAAAAATAATTTATAAGGTACTAGCACCCCACAAGGGGGTATAAGTGCCTTCACCAAATTCTTTTTATAAATACCAAAAAGAAGAATTTATAAGGCACTAAAACGCATAGGTAAATTTACCCCAAACGTTGTATCCTTCGGTCTTATTCTTGGCTGCCATCTCCCACTGATTACGCAGTGAGAAGAACATGTTCTTGTGTTGCCACCACATGCCCGGGCCCATTGCGAAAACCCGGCTGTGATTGCCCTCGTCATCTCGGAGCAGATCCTGAACCGGTGGGGGAATGGAGCTGTCCATGTCGTATGAATCGTCAGTTATCTGAGTATAATAGTAGCCGTTCATTCCGATACGAAATTCGGGGTTAATAGCGTAGGATGCTGAATAATCAACGTGGAACTCCTGACCTGGATCACGGTCGACTTTAACGCCGTAAACGGTTGCGTAATTATCCTGGGTGGTGTTGAAGTCATACATAAACTTTCCTGAGAACTCCCATCCGGCAACCATGTAAGTGATACCGACTACAGGCTCGATGGTCCAGAAATTATGTCCAACTGAAGCCATGTTTCCATCATCCTGCCCGGTGGGAACATAGATGTCTGCCAGTGAGGTTACAATGTGCAGCTTTCCTTGCTGCAGGTGCCAGGCAAGAATAAGAGGACTGACGATCACGTAAGGAACGTCGGTGTCACTATAGGATGTTGAGGCTTGCGGGCCTACTGCAGCGTTGAAACCGAGATCCACATCAAGGATGGGGAGAAAGGCGTGCATTCCATAGTTTCCGCCTAAGATTGTTTTATCGCTTATCCATAAAAAACGAAAAACATTGGCAAGTACCGAGATATCGTCAAATGCTGCAATATCATCACCATTATTATCTTTCATGGTGTCTGCATTGTAATAATACATATAATCAAGGAAATACGTTCCCGGAGGAGGTGCAGCTCCAGCCATAAAGGCTTCAGCGCCATTGGGGTAGCTCTGACCACCACCTGCCATGGCCTGGCCGTTGCAGATCAAAAAAATTGCGGTAAGGCAAAAAATAATGAGTTTTCGTAGCATTCTGTCGCTCCATTGGTGTAAAGTTGTAGGTTAAATAAATGAATCACTAATGTTTATCAAATTTCTGGGGTAATATCAATATGAAGAATAAAAATGTATTTTTGGCTGCCTGGCAGCACTACCTATTGTTTTTATTTCTTTTATTTTTTTTAGGTGCTTGTGTGGCGGGTGGAGGTGGCCCTTCCCTGGGATTACAAAAAAATCTGGAAGTCGGGGAACTTTTTCGATCGGCTACGATTCTTCCCGATCATACATACTATGTCCAGGGGCCGGAGTCTGATCCTGAGGCTATTATGGGTCTGAAAAATAAATACCAGTTACGATCGCGTCTGTGGAGTCGGGTGGAGTGGACAGAGAAGGAGATGGCCAGAGTTGTTTTCTGGATGGACAAGCGGGGGATGGACCTTTGCTCCTCAGATGGAGGGAATATTGTTGCTCCTGACGGGCAGATAATTGGCATCTGGTACTCGCAAAGAAATAGTTCTGTGATTAAACAGCCTGCACCTGGCGTAGTTGAAGTGTATCCGTTTGACTTTACTTCAAGTACTCCTTGTTATAGGCAATTCATAGGGGATGATCGATAAGTTTCGGTTTGGGTGTAGACGAAAAGGGTTGTTTTTTTCTGAACAACTGGGAAAAACGACGTGGAGTCAAAATGTTACTTTACAAACTGTTTAAATCTGATACCTTTGCACAGCCTGTAACTACTTGAAAGTTGAGTGAAATTCTAAATCCACAAATTCCAATGGCATATATACCGGTTGTAGGGACGTCCATTCGACGGCAGCTTGAAGAGCGTGAAGAGGAGATTCTCTCCCCCTATGCAATGCTCAATAAAAAGTCTGCGGGTCGCAGGATCCCCGAAGAAGATGATGAATGTGATATTCGCATGCCCTTTGAAAGGGATCGGGATCGCATTACCCATGCGAAGACTTTCCGCCGTCTGAAGCATAAGACCCAGGTTTTTCTGGCACCTGCCGGTGATCATTACAGAACGCGCCTGACCCATGTGCTGGAAGTTTCTCAAATTGCCAGAACTATTTCTTCCGCTTTATGCCTGAACGCTACCCTTACCGAGGCCATAGCCCTTGGCCATGATCTTGGACACACTCCTTTCGGGCATGCCGGAGAGGCAACCTTGAACGAACTGCATCCCGGAGGTTTTCGTCATTATGTGCACAGCTTGCGGGTTGTTGACTTTTTGGAAAACCATGGCAAGGGGTTAAATCTGACCTATGAAGTGCGAAACGGCATCGTCAAACATTCAAAAGGACGCAATGATATTTTTCCAGAGGATGAATCGGAACTGCCGGAGACTCTGGAAGGGCAGGTGGTACGGGTTGCGGATATTGTAGCCTACGTGAACCACGATATGGATGATGCGCTCCGGGCTGGGATTCTTGCAGAGAATGATTTACCCGATGATATCTGTGCCGTAATCGGGGAGCGTCATTCCAAGCGGACAGGTGCCATGGTGCGGGATATTATTGTGGAAAGTCTGACTGCAGGTGATGGCAGGCTCCATGTCAGTAAAGATATGCTGCAGGCGATTACGGATCTGCGTATGTTCCTTTATGAAAGGGTGTATCGCTATTACAGGGTGCACAATGAGTTTGAGAAAGCCCAGCACATTATCAGGGGCCTATATTCCTATTTTATGGAACATGGTGTAGGACGTTTTAATGGCTATCAATGGGTGTCTGCACTGGAGGGGAAATGGGATAATGATACCGATGCTCACCGTCAGGTGTGCGATTTCATTGCCGGTATGACCGATCGTTATGCCATGCGTATCTATGAGCAGATTTTTCTGCCAAAACCTTGGAATGCAACAGATTATTAAGATTGGTGGATTCATAAAAACTCTTCACCTTCTTCGTTGCGCGCCCAAAGGAAGTGCCCTTGGGGTACAAATTCCAAATTATTTCAACGTACCTTAGTACGCCGAAATAATTTGAAATTTTCGCGCCTCGAATATGAAGTTTTTTACAAACCCATCGCGAAATTTGGCTTTTTACGACGCCATCAAGATTAATACGAATTAATTATCAAAAAATATTAAAAAAGTTTAATGGAAAATATAGAGAATAAAAAGGCTCTTGCCAAAAGTTACGAATTTGACAATGTGGAAGAAAAGTGGCTGGAACGCTGGGAAGCAGCAGGATCTTTTTCTGCCAGGATGGAAGAGGGAAAGCCTTCTTTTTCAGTGGTGATTCCCCCCCCAAATGTTACGGGTGTTTTGCACGTGGGGCACGCCTTAAATAATACCATGCAGGATGTGCTGGTGCGTTATCACCGCATGTGTGGT
Source organism: Desulfocapsa sp. (assembly GCA_029935315.1). Lineage (GTDB taxonomy): Bacteria > Desulfobacterota > Desulfobulbia > Desulfobulbales > Desulfocapsaceae > Desulfocapsa. Next base: position 22,747 of record JAOZKN010000036.1, read on the forward strand.
GATAATACCCTCTGGGTACCGGGAACTGATCATGCCGGAATTGCCACCCAGAATGTGGTTGAACGTCAGCTGGCCACCGAAGGGAAAACCCGGCACGATCTTGGCCGTGAGGCCTTTATTGAGCGGGTCTGGGACTGGCGGAAAGAAAAGGGTGGCACCATCATCAAGCAGCTGAAAAGGATGGGAGCCTCTTGTGACTGGGACCGTGAACGTTTTACCATGGATGAAGGTTTATCCACCTCTGTTCGTGAGGCTTTTGTCCGTCTGTACAAAGAAGGCCTGATCTATAAAGGGGATTATATCGTCAACTGGTGTCCGCGATGTTTAACGGCCCTTGCTGATGATGAAGTAGAGCATGAAGATAAAAAGGGTAAGCTCTATCATATTCGCTATCCTTTTGCCGATGGTTCCGGTGAGGTGGTGGTTGCAACCACCCGTCCCGAGACAATGTTTGGTGATACCGGCGTGGCAGTACATCCCGACGATGAACGATACTCCCACCTTGCGGATGTGGGGATTATCCTGCCCCTGACGGATCGTACAATTCCCGTTGTTTTCGATCATCATGTGGAAAAAGATTTTGGCACAGGTGCTCTCAAAGTGACTCCTGCACATGATCGTGATGATTATGAGATCGGTTTGCGTCACTCCCTTGAAATCATGAAGGTGATGGACGAACATGGCGTGATGAATGACAAGGCCGGAACCTATGCGGGTCTTGATCGTTTTAAGTGTCGAAAGCAGATCGTGGCAGACCTGAAAGAACAGGGATTCCTGGAAAAAATTGAAGATTATGACCACGCAGTGGGCCAGTGTTATCGCTGTCAAACAGTTGTGGAACCCACTACCTCGCTGCAGTGGTTTGTGTCTGTGAGACCCCTGGCTGATAAAGCGGTGGACGCAGTGCGTGATGGTCGCATTAATATCTATCCCAAGACCTGGTACAATACCTATTATGCGTGGATGGATAATATCCGTGACTGGTGTATTTCCCGTCAGATATGGTGGGGGCATCGTATTCCTGCCTGGAGTTGTAAGGAGTGCGGGGAGTTGATGGTGGAAACCGTTGACCCTGTTAAATGTTCCAAGTGCGAATCGGCAAATATCGAACAGGAAACAGATGTGCTGGATACCTGGTTCTCTTCAGCCCTCTGGCCATTTTCCACCATGGGCTGGCCCGAAGAGACAAAAGAACTTGCCACCTTTTATCCCACCTCGGTGTTGATCACCTCTTTTGATATCCTCTTTTTCTGGGTTGCCAGGATGATGATGTTCGGTCTCCATTTTATGGAAGATGAAGTGCCGTTTAAGGACGTCT
>JAOZKN010000202.1 GCA_029935315.1 Desulfocapsa sp.
TCATAGGTGTCAACACCAGTTATATTGAAGCCTGTACTTTTGACTGATTACATTGCCACCACCCTTTCCAGTAAGTTCTATGTTTAGCGTATAGGTGTCGATGGCAAAGTTAGCGATAACATCAACATTAGCCTGGACATTACTATCTGTCCGGGGATTGACCGGAGATCCGTCACTCCAGTCAAAGTAATAGGTGGCATCAGCCACAGCAGTTACCGCAGTACCTTCCGCACCATGATCAACCATCTGAGAAGTATTGCCGATAAGGCTGCCACCATTGAGGCTGTCCATCGCCAATTTTGTCAGTTGACAAAGACAAAAGGGGCATCCCCTAACCAGAACAGCTTGTTGAAATTACTGCATATGAGTATCCAGAACGCGAGCAAGAAATGGACGATGCCCATTCATAACTGGTCATTGACTATCTCCCAATTAGCGATATTTTTTGAAGGAAGACTGGATAAAGAATTAAGAATTTGATAAGGATGAGATTATGCAAAATTCAGATCTGCGATATCCGCTACAGCAAAAGTCTGTTCCTCCGACGAGCCTGTTTGCGGGGCCCATTCTCGGAACAGACTGTTACTTCCGCTACCGTGGGTAGTTAATCTGAAATTAAAATACTGACACAGAACTATGAACACTCCCGTATAGGCGACTGGGAAGGGGGAAACATAAGCGTCAATGTGCTCTTCAATCCGTTAGGGACTACTGATTAATTCTGATATTTGTGTTGCCCCTCAATTGCGTTCCGACAGAAACCTATCTTTAGTTATGTTATTGTTCAAAACAATACAACATCATCTCTTCAGAACAACTCCAAATATGAGCTGGCTGAGTCCAAGCTGAGTTCGAAATGTATGCGTAACCAACCCGACCCTTGTCTGAAGCCAATACTGATGACCAATTATTACAATCGCCAGCCAATGGATTAAGATCCCCACTGGTTAACGTTCTTGTCCATACATATATTGTTGCTACTTCGGTTCCCATTTCATCATAATTAATTGGTGCGTCCAACGTGCCATCTGTGAGGTCTGTCCAATTATCAGCGATCTTAATATTGGTAGGTAAGGTGTATGGCATATTATACTTATAGAAACGGGATGATGGAGAACCAGTGCGATCGCTAATCCATGCTTTGTAATCCCCTGTTAAACCAGCAGCACTCGCTAGTATCTGGCATTTTTCATCTGCTCCGGCAAGCCCACCCAAATCACCTGTATATCTGGCGCTACTAACAAACACAGTTTTCACATCTGTGCAGATATCCACATTGCAGTACCCAGAGATACATTCGTCATTCGAGATACAATCATTGCCATTGAGCTTGTTACAGACACCATTTTTGCAATAATTACCTGCACCACAATCAGTTGTGCAATCACCACAAAAATTAGGATTATTCATTGTATCAACACATTGACTTGAACATTTAGTCAACCCATCAGAGCAGGTATTCAATGGGATAACAACAACTTTGTCGGCTGCAATTGCTGAAACAGCAAATATCAATACGTAAACTAAGTAAACAATTGGCAATGATTTTCGCATAATTTCCCCTACGTTTAGTGGAGTAAAGAATAAATTATCTTCAATTAACCACTTTTACCTGAGGAATGCAACTTGAACGAAGTCTGCTGGTGGAAAGGTCTACTGGGAGGAGAATTGCTGCGATTGAGATGTTTCCTGATCTACTGACGGGTTGTAATTGGGACGACGAGGCCGCCCGGTGAGGTCAGAATCAGCGATGCACAGTAGGAAGTTCTAGTCGACATAATACGTAAACGATTAAAGCTGGCAGGTTGAATATCAACCAGTCAGATTGTACCTAGTGTCTTGTCAACCGTCTAGTGTCGGATAAAGGCGTGACAGTTTTATCCGAGCATCTTCTGTAGTAAATTGCTAATTAACCTTGGCCTCTTTATTGTCCAGTACGCTTGCCAGGCTAACACTTCTCTTTCAACTTCTTCTATATTGTCAATTCTGCGTCCAAGGCACTGGCCAGTGAGAACATTCAGCTCTATTTCGGCCATATTGAGCCAACTACCGTGTTTAGGAGTAAAGACAAACTCAAAACGATCCCATAATGCTTTTGCTTTTTCAGGGGTGAAAGTTTCATATAATGCCCCAGCGGAATGAGTATTCAAATTATCCATCACCAATGTGATTTTTTCGGCATTGCTGTATGCAGTGGCAATCTCTTCAAGAAATCGAGCCCAATCTTTTTTAGTTTTCCGTTCCGTGATGCTGACAAACCTTTTACCTGCCAAAGGTTCACATGCCATGAAAACATTGCAAACTCCGCAGCGCTTGTATTCGGAATCATGTCTTGCTGGCTGGCCAGGACTTGCCTTGATCGGAGTTTTTGTTTCTGCGATCAGCTGCTTCAACGACTCATCCATGCAAACCACAGGATACTTTGGATCCAATGGACGTTTGTAAACATCAAGAACCATCTCCATGTTTGCGACAAA
>JAOZKN010000124.1:0-5421 GCA_029935315.1 Desulfocapsa sp.
ATCCACCCTCGTAAATATAAATGGCACTAGATGCGTTGTCAAAGGTAAAACCTGACGCGGAAAAACCTGTGGCATCAACCCGCAGGGCATCGACTGAGCCTGCAGATTCGGCATCTATAGTTGTTGTCCCTGAACCTGCGCCGGTCAGACTGACATAATCATTGTCAAATGCAATGGGAAAGACCTCACCATTATTGGTGTTATCATAGGTTCCCGGCAGAACCATGATGATATTGGGGACAGCAGCTGTTCCAGCTGGGACCGTTGCAGCTGCATACTTGATGGTTTTCCAGGCAGTGGCCTGAGTGAGACCGTCACCGGAGTTGTCTGCGGCGTCGTCATCCACATAATAAGTGGTTGCTGCTGCCAGAACCGGCAAGGCCAGCAAGGCCACGGCCAGCGTTGAAGTGAGCAGCCATTGATTTCGATGTTTCATTGTTCCCTCCATTTATTTGAATAAGATCCTTGTAAATAGAAAAATCTCTCAATTTAAATGGTATGTTAATCTACCATCTATTGTCAATATGAAAACAAAAAAACCGCCGCCAAAAGACAAGGGGTCAAGCCTTGAAAAGCAATAAGCGCTGTGCTTAATTCTTAAAGATACCAGACAATTATGAATAGAATACCCAGGTGCAATTTATCATGTGACAGCACGGGGGAATGCGCAACAGAATAGTTATACTGATGACAGCGATCGTTTGCAATTTCTTGAGGGATGAGTATGAAAGACTTAGAAAATTAACGCGACCAGATTTGCCTCGTTATAGAAGAACATTACCTCCTATGCCCATATCACCATGAAAAAAGCAGTTAATTTCATAAAAGTATTCGGTGTTTTTGCGATTGTATTCTTTATTATTGGGACTTTCGTGCTCTTTAATAAAGGTAATATTGTCCCAGTTGGAATATACCATCTAATTCATTTGAATAATCCTCCAACTGGATTATTTACACCACTAGTGGTTGATAGTTTTTTGTTTTCAGAAAACGGATATTATAAAACATATAAAGTCTCTCCAAAACATAAAGATTTCCATGAGATTGGGGTTTTGTTTCAAGATGAAGGCTTAGACTCTAAACATAACTTTGAAGGGATTTTGGGCATAGAGTTTCTTTGTGGTGCAAATGTTGTAACCGAAAAGCAGGTTAATTCATTTCAGAACTCATGGTACATGGATAAAGAAATGAAAAAGATAAATAAAGCGTCATTTTCAACCTTCAGTTCTTTATTGTGTGGTAATCTAGAAGATATTGAAATTAAGGTTACCGTAAAAAAGCCTGATGTATTGATTGAAAAATCAAGCAGGTTGTATATTGCCGTTAGTGCTGTCCTCTAACCACACACCCAGCCGGTTGAACTTGTCCTCAGCCCCCTTTGCTTTTGCGAGCAGGAAAAAGAAAAGGAGTCACCCATTAAGGATAAAAAGGTCATTTCCCTCGCAAGAAGCTCGCACGCTAATACACTTTCACGACAGATTCCAGTTGCCCCCGCCGAATACGGTTCACAACAAGGGGCCGTGATGCCTTGCCATTTGCAAGAATGGTGATATTCCCCATCAACCCTTCAAAATCAACAGTGTTGTGAAGCTTACGGTTGAGACAGTGTTTGTCTGAGGATTTATAGCAACGATCCATAGCATTCATCAATACGCCCATGCCCTCAAAACCAATGGCAGGAAAAGTACTCTTCCTCCTTTTCTTAAAGAGAGAACGAAAGACCTTGGCAGCAGCTATTCCACTCGGCGTTTTCTCCATGGTATTACTATATAAATCAATGGCATAAAACCCCTCAAGCAAACGAACATCTTTAGGGCTTTCAGCAAAAGCCCTGGCCAGCAAGCCATCTCCTCCCATCACCCTGGGCTTCCATTTTATTTTAGATAATTCTTTAGATATGGCAACGACATTTCCAACAGCCATAGGCAGATACAACAATTGCACATCTTCCTCACGAAGCCGAGATAATATTTCACCATAATCAATTATCTTTGAGGATAACTCGATTACTTCAATTACCTGCCCTTCGGTGTTTCGGAATCTGCGGGTGAATTCATCGGCCAGAGAGCTGGAATGATAGCTATTCGGGTTTTTCAAAACAGCTACACGCTCAAGAAACAGCTCATCACGCACAAAAAGAGCCGCAACATTCGCTTGAAAATTGTTATCGAAACAAACCTGAACAACAAATTTTGTATTTTTACTGATGTCCGGATGGGAAGCGAGAAGAATAACCACCGGTATCTGATACTGATCAGCCAGGGCATTAATAGACAAACCGGATGCACTGCTTGAGGCAACAATGACAGCTGCCACTTTGTCTTTTTCAACCAACTTCACAAATGCTTTCACAGTCAACTGCGGAATATTTTTATCGTCTTCGATAAGCAATTCAACACTATCGCCATTATTCAGATAGGGCTTCATATGCAATGCTGTTTGTACCCCCCTCAGGCTGTCTTCGCCCAACACTTTATCCGCCCCGGACATTGGCCCGATAAAACCGACCTTAACACTCTTCCCGCTTGGTGTTATCTCCTCCTGCTCTTCACTGCATCCGTACAGGCCGACAGCAAACAACAAAACAAGGATTGATGTAATTATTTTATTCATAGATTTTCTAGGGGATGTAAATGACCTGCATTCTCATTACAATTCTCTCAGCAAAATTGGACTGAATCTTCTTTTTCAACACATTCAAATCATTTCTGGTTAATGGATCTCTGACAAGCACCCGCACAAAAAGCAACTTTTCATCCCTCTGTCGCACAATTTCTGCCCGTTCGACAATGAGGTATTTATCATTTACTAAAAAGCGCTCTTTCTCCCAGTTTTGTTCAAGAACAATGGTGTCAACAATTTCATTATAGGAAAGATACAAGGGAACACTTATAACCATTAAGATAAACCCCACGAGAACAACACCCTTTTTATTACGTACCACCGGAGAATAACCAAGCAAACGAAAAGTTAGCGTTGCCGACAGTGTAATTCCAATCAGGTTTGTGGAAAAAAGCAGGAATGCCTGACCGAAAAAAGACAGATCTCCCATGCCAAGCCCAATTCCGGCGACGGCAAGGGGCGGTACCAGCGCCACAGCAATTGACACCCCGGCCAGACTCTGCAAAATCTTCTTATTTGATTTTGTATAGGCCCCTGCTATCCCTGCAACAATGGCGACTCCAAGATCGAGAAGGCTGGGATGAAGACGCGCCTGCATCTCCATAGTTATGGGTTTGTGCGGAAACAACAAAGAGATAAGACTGGCGGCACTAAGCGCAATAAGGATACCGACACCAATAGTTACCATGGAGGACTGTGAGAGTTTTGTATCATGACGGAGCAGTCCCATGGCAAGGGCCACAATGGGTGCCATCAAAGGGGCAAGAAGCATGGCACCAATGACCACCGCAGAACTTGACTGATACAGACCAATGGCGGCCAGCATGGTGCTGAGTACCATGAGTATCAAATAAGTGGGCTGGATTTTTGCATCATCCCGCAGGGAAAGAAACAGATCCCGGAACCGCTCTTCTGAGGCATAGGAAAAAAATGGTATCCTCTTTTTTCCTGCCTTTGCCAGCTCCCTGCCTGCCGGCAGATTGTTAACCTCTATTCGTTCAATGATCTTTACACTGTCTGTCCCCGATTCACGCAAGCCCTCCCCCACGTTAATACGCACTGCACGGGGCAGAGTTTCACAATAAAGGGGTGTCTGAGTAATATTCTCTCCATCAATGGCAACCTCAAAAGGTTCTTCTGTTTCAATGACTACTGAGGAACTCTTGATATAGCCAATGGTTGTGGGGATACGTTTACGTTGTCCACGACAGAGAAATGTCTGATACAAAAAACTAAAATAATCGATGAGGGATGTGGGGGCAGTAATCACAGTGGATATCATTCCATCGGTGAGAGAACTGTCATGGGAAATAAGCCGGGAAGCAAGGGTCCGCTTATGACGCTGAACAATCATACAACCACTGGCTGCCGTCTTGATTACTTTGCCGCTTGCCGTACGGAACTGAAAAGGAAGAAGTTTTAAACCCAGCAAACTTTGCAACGCCGGAAAAACTGCAAGTAATGGACTAATATCACTTGGAGAATCTATCAATGGTAATCTGCCGATTGCTGCTTTAAAAACCAGGATATGCTTATTGCAGAGAATAACGTCCATCACCTGCGCATCTGTGCGCAAGGCTATTTCAAGGGCATCATCAAACTTTTTGGGCAACTCATAACAGTTTCTCAGATTTCTCTGCCCCTGGCCGGGAATGATGCCGATGGTAAAAGAATATCCTCTATTCAGAGCTATAACCAACTTCAGTTTTTCCAGCGGGGCTGCCACAACAACATGACTAACCTGTTGCAGATATTGCCCGGGACTGTCCAGGAATTCTCGCAGAAGAACAGGACGAACCCTGCACTCATAAGGATTATTCACAACCTGTCCAATAAGTTCTTCCCTCTCACTGACGTAGAGGAACAAAGCTGTTGTTACATAGTTTTCCATACTACTCTAATCGCCTTTGCCAGATACAGCAGGTTTGACCACATTTCGATTCCCCCACGCCGCCCGACATGCTTCCACACCGTCCTCAGGCCTTTCTCCCACAAACAATCGTCGTATCGGAACATGAAGAGGACTGGTGATAAAAGAAGCCAGAGAAGTCGTCAAAAGCAGTTTATTGATGCCTATGCCAAAATCCTCGAAGCTGCCCTTTACCTTTATGGGTGTTGCCAGACTGAAGAACTCTGGCTTTTTGGCCTTTGGTGCAGCCTTCAGCTTAAATTCCTCGGCTTTAAAATCAATGTTTACTTCTGCATCAACACTCATATGGGTCGTATCCAGAAAAAGAGTGCGTTCAGACATGAGACCATCCTCCATGCCAAAACTTGCAACCAGACAGTTTATAAGAGATTTGTTTTCGCCATCCACCTTTGAAGCGACCGCAGATAGCAGGTTCACTGCCCAGAGGTCCACAAGTTCGGCATCAAGATTTACAGGAACGAAGGCTAAATCAAAATGACCATTTCCGTAGGCCAGTAAAGCACTGAGATCAGGGGCCGTGGAATCCAGTTCAATATCCAGATATAGAATGCCACCCATGGTGGTTTCCGGTTTGACCCGACGAGCCACAATCCCAAGGTCAAGATTCCTGACCCGGGTGCCTAAATGAATTTTTGTCTCCTCTGCTATCGGAAAAAAAGAAAATTCCAGCACTGCTGTTCCGGCAGTAAGATCAAGTTGCAGAGGAGCTATGGAAAACCGCCCATCCTGCAAAGCTGTTTTCAGACTTCCTTTGCCCAACGTATCTTTTCCGGAAAGCACCTGCCCCATTTCTATGGATACTGTTCCGTTGAAACGAGACAAGAATTCAGGAGATAAAAATGAAGGTACCCTGGCTGTTTGGGTATCTT
>JAOZKN010000124.1:5521-8240 GCA_029935315.1 Desulfocapsa sp.
CGAGACAAGAATTCAGGAGATAAAAATGAAGGTACCCTGGCTGTTTGGGTATCTTCTTCTGCAGCTGGCTGCTCGTCGTTATTTCTCTCATCTTTTTCGGGTATTTTTTTCCCTTCAGCCTTCCATTCCCCCAAGGCAAAATCATTGAGTTGTAGAATCTTACTGACAAGCTGCACCGTAACTTCAGGCTTTTCTCCACTCTCATTAAAGCTCATGTCCCCGGTCAAATCACTACTGCCGACTATTATTTCAAGATTTGACAGATCATAACCGCTGTCGGTGGCTGCAAATTGCGCTTCTACACTATAAGGCCCGAAAGGAGGAAGATCAATATTGAGGAACTCATTCATGCTGTCCAGTTGCTCTCCTTTCAGAGTCATGGCCAGATTAAAGGTTTTCCTGTCCACCGGAAGATCCATGGCACCGCTGAAATCAAGTTCTGCACCCGCTGCTGCAAATATGATGCTGACGGGTAATTCTCCGGGTTCTTCGGCATAGTTAACAAGGGGCATTCCCTCAAGGCTGATCGTGACAGGAGTTGTATCAATGATACCACGTAAAGCAACGGTAATGGCTGAGCCGGGTTGTGCTCCGATATTCCCGTCAAGCTTACTTATGATAAGGTCAGAATCTTTTTCCGGGTCACTGAGATCCAGTACTCCGCCTTTGAGGGTGAAGTCAAATGCAGATTCACTGAGCAGTTCATGGAGACTTTCTCCTTTTAGCTGCAAAGTAAGAGAAAGATCTTCAGTGGATGCCCTGATATTTTCGGCAATATTGAACCAGTCAAGCAGTCCGCCAACATCGACAGCGCCAACAGATACCTGAAGAGATACCTGCTGTCCATTGTCTTTATAGCCCACATCACCTTTTGCGGTGAATTGTGTTCCTGCAATGGTTCCGGAAAGAGTAAGCGGCCACGCCTGTTGTTTTGGCTGAAAGCTGTTCAGCGCTCCGGCATCAAGGTCAAAGCTGTAACGCTGTTCCTGCAGCTTTCCACTGGCATGAAAAACAAGTGGTTTTCCCACCGGTGCTTTCCCTGTCAGCTCATCAAGCTGAAACTGTATGGTTTTATGCAGAACAGTGTCTTTATAAACTACCTCAATATTCTGCAGGGAGACTTTGTCCACAGATTTAAAAGCCATTGCCCCGCTGTTCTCTTCCTCTGTGTCCGAATCTTCATCAGGAGCTACGTTCGTAGCCTCGGGAACAGTAAATGACCAGTTATTGGCATCATTACTGCGACTCTCCAGATAAACAGTCAGCCCTTCTGCGGTGATTTCGTCAATGCTTATCTTCTTCTGCAGCAGATCTACAAGCCCCAGTTGCATTTGCAGCAGTTTCACAGCAACAAAATCGGACTCTCCCCAACCTTTCGGGCTGTCAATGCGCACTCCCCGTACCTCAAGCCTTGGGCGTAAGGTAGGGAGTAATTCAACAGCTCCACTAATCATAACTTTCCGATCAATGGCTGTGGAGGCAGTCTTCTCCACCATGGGTCGCAGGCTGTCCAGATTCACAGTGATGCCCAATAAAGAGACAACAGTAAGAGCGCCCACCAGCAATAAAATTGGAAAAGTAATAAGAATAAATAGCCAGCAAATAATTTTTTTCATGGCTGCTTACCTGTTTTTTGAAGTGAAAGGAGTTTTTTCCTGTCCGGGTTCAGCAAATAACCGACGAGAAGCAGCCCTGCAATGGCAAACAAGCCTGCAAAAAGAATCTGGGCGATACGCAGATAAAAATTAACGGAAGCAACCTTTTCCACCATTGTCGACGTTCCCAGGAGAACAAGAAAGGTGGTTAATCCGGAGATATAGGTCTTTGACATTGCCGTACCTGCAAACATCTGTCTGCTGAAAAAAAGTGTACATAAAAGGGTCACAAGGAGGAGGAAATGATAGGTGGGAACAGCAACAAGGAGATTGAAAACGAGTATAATAGCCAGCCCGCCAATACAGCAGGATAAGGCAGTATCCTTCAAGGCCTGTGCGGATGCATTGGCAGAAGGTGCCCCCACCATAAAACATATTTGTATCATGGCAAAGGCGTAAGCAACCAGATTAAAAGAGAAAAAGATAATAACGGCTGTGAGCGCTACAATGGTACTGACCAGAGCCTGTCTTATTCGTTCTTCCCTGGGAGGAAGTGTCGGTGGAGCCGGTTTTTTAGCTGCTTTCGCCTGAGGGAGCTGTTTTGCCAGACTATCCGGCATTATCGCATGAAAAATCCAGGCAAAGACAAGGCCAATCACAAAATTCACCAGAAGAGCCATGGCAATAAATTGTGGCAACCCGACTCCTGCCAGCCCCATTATCGGCACAATGGTTATACCAATGGTCATAAACATTGCCCCAAACGGTGGAGCCAGCGGGGTATCGTTGTAATAGATAAAGAAAAAGAGTAAGGCGTACACCAGGATACAGATAACAGGAAGATCAAGCAGAAACTCGGCGATAAACAACCCCAGCAATAGACTGAGACTAAGACGCCAAATAAGTTGCAGAGCCATCTTCCAGCCAATCCATGCGGGGAACAGGAGAAAAATAGTGGTAAAAAGAGGGGTAATAAAAGACAGCTGCCAGGCCATACCATATGCCACAGCAATGGCTGCCCATACACCAAATGCCAGACGAAGCGTGAGGACGGTTTGCAGTGTCATTGGTAATTAGTTATACACTCGTGAAAGAATTTCAGATGGCTAAGTTAAAACCTTCAT
>JAOZKN010000037.1:0-20611 GCA_029935315.1 Desulfocapsa sp.
GAAATACTGCCAATGATTGAAATGGCAATATAAAAAAACAGCAGAGAATCCACTTCTTTTTTTAAAACGATGCCTTATTAAAACAACTCATTGTCAAGTATCAGTGATGACAGCGAGATAACACCGACAATTTCACCATCCCTCTCGACCGGTGCCCTTCGAATACCGGCATGATAAAGCAGACGGGCAACATAACGTATATCCATATCTGCCGGCACGGTAATGACTGGTTTTGTCATAATCTCATAAATATTTACCTCCCCGGGAGAACGTCCAGCAACCAGGACTCCTTTAATAAAATCCTGGATGACAACAATGCCCCAGGCATCATCATCATGTCGTTTTTGAACCAGCAGGCACCTGCATTTTTCAGCACGCATTTTTGCAGCAGCTTCCTGTGCTGTCGCCATGCCGTCAATAAACACAACACTTTTCTCCAGCACTTCCTCTGCACGTACTATAGACTTTTTGTCAGACACCACAATTTCCTCCAGCAATAGAAATAAACATTGTTTTATTTACAGTAGCATTAAAAATAACTTCCTCTCACTTCTTCTTTAAATTTTTCCATTTGACTTTCCAGACCGACAACATGTTCAACGGGCAGGACAAAAGCGATACCAGTCCCTGGTTTATGAAACTCACCAGCTTTTTGTATAACACCGAGAATGACCTCGACACAATGCTCCTCAACAAGAAACATTATAATGTCTGTTTGTGCCTCAAGTGAAAGACCAAAAAAACTTTTTGCCTCACGAATACCAGTCCCCCTGGCAGGGATAATCGTTGCTCCTGTTGCTCCTGCCGCTTTTGCAGCATCAACAATATCATCCGTGATACCGGGCTTTACCGAAGACAAGATTAGTTTAAAGCGCATTACATATCTCCATTAATTTATTTCCTTCGTTTTGTTTTCCAATCCATCAACTGAGCATAGCCCATAACAGCAATAATGGGAAAAAGGCTTGCAAAAGCAATCAAACCAAAACCGTCAAGTGCAGGATTTCGTCCTGGCACTGTAGATGCTAATCCAAGGCCCAGAGCGGCCACAAGTGGTACGGTGACCGTAGACGTCGTGACGCCACCAGAATCATACGCCAACGCTACAATGCTTTTAGGGGCAAAAATAGTTTGTACAATAACAATTACATACCCAACAAGAATATACAAATAAAGGGGCGTTCCAGTGATTATACGAAATGTTCCAAGACTTATTCCAAAGGCGACACCAATGGCCACGGTAATTCGTAATCCCCATGTGGAAATCGTACCGGCTGACACTTCGTTTGCCTTATAGGCCACAGCAATAAGGGACGGCTCGGCAATGGTGGTTGCAAACCCTATCATAGCCGCAAAGAGGTACACCCAGCCATATGCCTTCCAGTCAACATGGCTGATGATTTCGTTGGTGCCATAAATAAAAGCCGGGTCAGAAAGTTGAGATGCCATAATCTTCCCAAGTGGGAACAGGGCTTTTTCCAGGCCTGCAAGAAAGAGTGCAAGACCAAGGACAACATAAACACCGCCAATAATAAGACGCCGTAAATGAGGAATCTTCTGCCGTAAAACAAAGAGTTGAAAGCCGGTAATAAGAAGGATAATGGGGATTACATCCCTGCAGGTAGCAAGGAATATTCCAATGAAGTCTTTTAGGAATTCCATGGGATCCCCTTGCGTTTATTTGAAGATGAGGAGTCCATAGCCCATTACAAATATCATAGGAAGAAGTGAAGCAAAGGCAATAAGGCCGAAACCATCTGTCAAAGGACTTCGTCCACGAATAGTTGAAGCCAGTCCAACCCCTAAAGCAGCAACAAGGGGTACAGTGATGGTTGAAGTTGTTACACCACCAGCATCATAAGCTATGCCTATAATCTCTTTTGGAGCAATTATGGTCATCAGCATAACAAGTACATACCCGCCAATGATCAGATAATGAATTGGCCAGCCACGGAGGATACGCAAAACGCCTATCAGAATTGCAAGCCCAACAGAGAATGCAACAGACATACGAAGCCCAAATGCATATTGTCTAAGGGATTCAGGACCTGGATCAATAAGCCCTCCCCTCCCGGCAATTTCTGCTGCTTTTGCAGCTACAGCAATAAGGGCAGGTTCTGCAACAGTAGTTGAAAAACCGAGGGCAAATGCAAAGGCAAGGAGCCAGAAGAGACTTCCTTTTCTGGCAAGAGCCTGAGCCATAGCTTCCCCAATGGGAAATAAACCCATTTCCAGACCCTGAATAAAAAGACTGAGCCCCAATACTATTAAGAGTGTTCCAAACAGAACCTCACCCAGTTGCGGCAAAGGCTGGCGTATTACCACTATCTGAAAAAAAGCAATTACCAGAACTATGGGAAGCAGGTCTGTGCATGCATCTTTTAATTTCCCAAGGATAGCTTTTATAATCATTAAGTTAGGCCGGCTCAACGGAATATTTTTTTTGTTTACTCTGAACTCTCATTAATGGCCAAAGATGAAATCGTAAATCACCATCACACTTTGTTCTTCCTGCCCTGGAACTATGGTTAACTTCTGACCACTGCCCAGAAATTCCAGACACTCTGCAGACAGTCGTATACATAATATGTTGAATCAAAGATGGGTTATTATACACAGTCTGAAGTGTTTCCTGAAGTTCTATTATAATTTCAATCTGCCTGAGTCTCGAAAAACGTTCAATGGCAACAATTGATTTTTTCAATCGTTCCACCATAAGATCCTGAACAAGGCCTGTTTTCTGTTCTCAGATTTCCCGAAGGATATTGTTGTACTGATAATTCTAACAAGACTCTCACTTGACAAGAAATGGAGCCCTGACTACCCTGAAGCACAAAACAAACCCCTGTTCCTGACACTCACCTGAACAGAAAGACAAACAACACATCCCAACATTCAACAACTTACGATGAACACACGCAAATATCTCATTACAGTATTGTCTCTTGTCTGTCTCTCCCTCCTCTTCCAGGCATGCGGTAAAAGCAAACTCGTCACATCTTACAGGGATACGAGCATAACAGGATACACCCTCGAGAAGGTGCTGGTTGTTGCCGTCTTTAAAGATCCAATCACCCAGAAGATCTATGAAACCAGCTTTGTTAATCTCCTCAAAAAATCCGGCGTCCAGGCCTACGCCGGGAGCAATCATAAACTTGGTACCGAAGAACCTCATAAAGATGCAATGAAAGCCGCTTTACAAAAAACAGGGGCAACAAGTATTTTAATCACCCATGTTCTCAGCGACACAACCAATACTTACAGTGTTGCCCCTATGGATGATTACGTTGCCTATTTTACCTATTACGACTCTGCCCACGGATATCACAGCTATGTCTATGAGCAGGCCTTTGCTCCACAAGAAGCAGTAGAGAGACGAGATGAACGCATGTCGGTAACACTCTTCAGTGATGGCTCCAACAAACCAATCTGGTCTGCCATCTCTGACAGTGTGAATCTGGAAGACAGATTACGGGTGGATGATGAACAGCTGGAAAAACTCTTTATTAACGATTTAAGAAAGAAAAAACTTATCCGGGAGAGAATCTAAACAGCAACCGGATAAGCCAGAATTGAATACAGCATAGTCAAAAAACACATATATCAGATCCCTCCGTTCAAGAAAACCAGACATTTCGTGATAACAACAATCAGACCTTAGACATACTTAGAAATGGGCAGAATACCCAGGCTCCATTTTTTTCGTTTACATCCGTGAGAACTGCTTAGTGGAACATCGTTTCAACAGTATCAATACCCATGGCGATATTCTTATCATTTTTCGCTTAACAGGCAAATAATCATATTATACCAGTTTCATATTCGTGCTTCACATTCCCCCCTTTTCGTACTATTCTTTTTAAGGGAAAATTTAATCTTCCCCACCGGTTTCTATCCATTCCTTCACCAGGTGACAGTTATGAAAAGCTCTTTCCTCTTCCTTTGTTTTTATCTTGCCTTTCTTCCTTCTGGTCTACAGGCCACACCTTCTTCCCCAGCATCTCTAAATGACATTCCCCTGATCGGGCGCTATATAATTTCAGCTGGTATTGGTGAAGACCAGACCCAATATCATGTCAAAAAGGATGGAGATAACTTTATCTTCCACAATCAGACCGAGAACATTACTGCCCTTATCAGTGACAGTGGCGTGCAGGTGACACGTTCCAGCTATCCATTCACCTTAAAACTTTCCCAATTTGGTTATGGAGAAATATTATCTGCAGTCCCGGAAGCTAATCTGCACAGCCGAAAAAACAGAGTCGAACTTCAGCGTGGCTCCATCACCGAGTGGTATGTCAATGGCCCCCTTGGCCTGCAGCAAGGATTTACCCTTTCCCGACCTCCGCAGCAACAAGTAAACCAGGAAATGGACTCTGAACTTCACCTGACCCTCTCCATGGAAGGGCTGCGCGGGAAACTCTCGCCGGATGGCATGAATATGGCTCTCCTCAATTCATCCAGTGAAACAGTCATGCAATACGGCGGCCTGACTACCTTTGATACAAATGGCCTTGAACTCCCTACCAGACTGGCGGTAACAGACAACACGCTGCACATCTACGTTGATGACCGCACAGCTTCCTACCCCATCGTCATTGACCCTCTGTTCCAAAATGCCAGACTCACCCAAGACGGAGAGGCAAATGACGAAAAAAACCTGTTCCTAGGCTGCTCTGTAGCCATAAACAACACTACCGTAGTGGTCGGTGCCTTCGGTTATCATGATGACCTTGGCGTGGCTAATCGAGGAGCAGTCTATATTTACACCAAAGCAGATACAGGCTGGGCAGCCATGTCCCAAACAGCTCGGCTGCTAGCCAGTGACGGTGTTGCAGAAGATGATTTCGGCCACTCAGTGGCAATCAGCAGCGCTGATCACATCATTATCGTGGGAGCCCCCGGTTTTGCTTCCAGCAGTGGAAAAGTGTACCTTTTCATGAAACCGACGAATGTGATTGGAGGAAATCGCTGGCTGAATAATACCGAAGATGCAGTGCTGACCAATTTTCTGGGTGGTAGCAATGATGGTGCCGAATTTGGCGAATCTGTCGCAATCAATAACAACGGAGATATCGTGGTTGGTAGGCCCAATGATTTGTCTCCACAAGGTAGTGCCTACGTTTTTCCTAATCCAGGATTCCCTGACCACTGGGGAACGGATGTCAATTATACTGCCTCAAGCATACTTAATCCGGATCTAACAGCCAAAGAATTTGGAAAGTCAGTGGCAATCGACAACCACCGAATCGTCGTCGGTGCCCCTGGAGAAAAAGACAAGGGAGCTGCCTATTATTTCTCGAAATCGCCTTCTGAATCATGGCTCCACTCACACGAATACACTCTAAAGCTGGAATCTGGAGATATTGCTTCTCAAGATACTTTCGGAAATGCCGTTGCCATCAACGGTTCCACCATTGCTGTGGGAGCACCCAATCATGGCGTCTCTGGAGCTGCCTACCTCTTCAACCTCCCTACTATCATTAGCCCAGGTTCACTCCATACCCATACAACCAAGTTCCTGGCCGACTCTGTGGTAGACAATGCCAACTTTGGTCATTCCATAGCTATGAATGACTCCATGGTGGTAGTTGGTACTCCTTATCAGGATATTGATGGAACCAGAAACCAGGGGCAGATTCATCTCTTCTCTAAACCCGGGTCTGGCTGGCCGACAAATGAGGCTGTTCCTGTGGAAATAACCGAAGATGCCCATCTAACCTGCAGCGATGATTTGATTATGGGGAAATTGGGCTGGAGCGTGGCCATTGCCAGCGACAATAGCGTGGCTTCAGGAGCTATGACTGCTAGCCCAAACAATATTTTAAAGCAGGGGATGGCTTATGTCTTTATCGAAAACACTTCCACAGAGGCCGCAAAATTGACTGTTCGGCAGGACTTGAGCGATGATCAATTAGGGTCGGCTGTAGCTGTCAGCGGGGACACGGTCGTAGTGGGTGCTCCCGGACATAACACCAAGGGATCCCCTTATCAGGGTGCGGCCTATGTCTTCAGCAAACAGTCGAAGCAATGGACAGACATGACTCCTGCCGCAATTCTCTATGCCAGAGATGGTATAGTGGGTGATGGATTCGGAAAATCTCTGGATATAAGTAACGATACTGTGGTGGTCGGAGCACCAAACCATGACTTTGGCGGAGATCTCTTGCGCAACCAGGGGGCTGCTTATATTTTCAGCAAACCGATAGAGGGCTGGAGCGGTATGCTTCCACACACAGCAAAACTGAGTTCTCTCACAGGGGCAGCCGGTGAAACTTTTGGGTTTTCTGTTGCTATAGATGGCCAGACGGTGATTGTTGGCGCTCCAAGTGAAGGTGATCGCGGGGCAGTCCATCTCTTTGACAACCCAACCGGCCAGCCATGGAGTGACAAAACCAAAGCCAGTGCCAAGCTGGTTGCCTCAGACATTGCAACTGATGATAGATTTGGACAGAGCATATCAATCAGCAATGATACGGTTGTGGTCGGAGCTCCCGGACATGATAGCGGCGGCAATACAGCTAAGGGGGCAGCCTATGTCTTCGTAGAACCTAGCAATGGATGGGACAGCATCTGGAGTGACTTACCTGAAACAGCCAGACTCTCTGTTTCCGAAGGTGGCAGCTATTATGATTTGGGTATTTCTGTGGGAATAAGCGATGACACCATTGTAACAGGAGCAAGGACTTCTGGCAGCTTTAGTGCTGCCTTTGTCTTTCAGAAGCCAGGAACGGTATGGAGCAACACGACTATACCGACTGCCAAATTGACACCTTCAGACAGTGATACACAACCGGGGTTCTCCGGAGCCGTATCCATTAGTTCAGATATCATTGTCTGTGGTGCATTACGTAACAACTCAGAACAAGGAGCAGCCTATCTCTTTAAAAAGCACGGCTCAGCATGGACTGACAGTGAGGAGACTGAAAAACTTGTCGCAGATGACGGGCAGGCATCAGACTGGCTTGGCAAAGCAGTTGCCACAGACGGCGAGACTATCATAGTTGGAGCCCCACATGTAGATGTTAATGGAACGGATAGGCAGGGGGCCGCCTATATATTTGATATCCGAAAGATATTTCCCTGGGCCATGTTTCTACCGGCCATAAACGGGTCTGACAGATAAAAAGATGCCTGCCGACTCCTCTGTCTTCTTGTTGTCCTGCTTCAGGTGCCGGGAATTGCTGCTGCATCCTGCAATATTCCCGGTACCAAAACGGCTTGCAGCAATTTGGTATTCAAACTGCCATGGCTCTTCAACATCCATGTAAAGAAAAAACAGACTCCGATATTTGAGTACTATTGTTCAGCAGTGTCAGTTAGGATTTTGCAAGAGGGTTTAAGGTCTGCTCCAGGGAGCGTCATCCTGGGAATTTCGTAGTATTTTTGCTGTTTTTGCTATTCGATTTGTATCAGTCTGTGCGAGGGACTCGCATGATACAAATCGGATGGGAAAAAGAGCTCAAAAATCAAGAAATCCACAGTCAAAGCGGACTGGAGCAGACCTTAAATCCGTTTTCAAACTACTGCAATTTTCCAACCAGACAATACTGACTATTATTCATTGTTAAGCACTATGTCAGGCGTTGACTGACAACAAGAAAATCACTTGAATAATCAAATAGTTAAATAAAAAAACTCCTGCTTATTATTCCATGTCACGAAAATTACTCATTAGCGTTATCGCCATCCCATTAGTTCTTACCCTGTTTTTCTCTGTTTCCGCCTTTCTTCAGGGAAATCCAGGTTTTAAAGTGGATAAAACACAAAATGGACTGTGGGTATCGCAAATCACCGACAGCCAATACAATGCTGTGGAAATCGGTG
Source organism: Desulfocapsa sp. (assembly GCA_029935315.1). GTDB lineage: Bacteria > Desulfobacterota > Desulfobulbia > Desulfobulbales > Desulfocapsaceae > Desulfocapsa. The sequence goes on from JAOZKN010000037.1 coordinate 7,828, forward strand.
ATTTAATTGTTGCAGTAAACTCGATCCCTTATGCCAGAGTATTGGGAAATCTTGTCCTGCAAGACAATCCCAGCCCCTCAAAAACAATCACTCTACTGCGCAATGGGAAGCAGCTTACGCTGCCGGTCAAGACAACCCCTTTCAGCCTGTCTTCCTTTCTTCTGCTGGTTTGGCCTCACTTCCTTCTGATAACCGTCTTTCTCACACTGGCCGTAATTGCGGTGATATACGCCCCGCCAAGTCCTACCACACGCCTCTTTTACCTGGTACTCTGTGGCTTTTCGTCGGCCCTGGCCTCCACTTTAGTGTCACACACAGGACTCATGGATCCGACACTCATCTCCATAAGTTTTTTCAGTATCTCCCTGTGTAACTGGTTTGCCTTTGGCGCATGGATTCACTTTACCTGGCGTTTTCCTGCAGAAAGAGACCTCCTTACAAATCACTCCCGAAGGGCTGCCTGTTTCTATCTCCTGCCGCCGGCCATAGTAATAGCAACAGCACTGTACATCTCAGGAGTAAACTCTGAATTCTGGCTCTGGCTGCAGCGCTTACGCAACATTTTTCTGCCTGTTATTATCCTGGCAACCTTTGCAAAACATACAATCGATGTAATAAAACTTCCCCCTCAGCCAGCCAGAAACCAGATAAAACTTCCTCTGGCGGCATACTGGTTTTCCTTTGGTCCTTACTTCGCTTTGTATCTTCTGCCAAACCTGCTCATAGACCAGCCACTCATCCACTTTCGTACGGTTATTCTGACATTCCTCTTCCTGCCCACGGCCTACCTCTTTGCCCTTTTGCGCTACAGGATTTTCCAGGTCGACAAAATGATCAGCAAAATTCTTTCTTATATCATGCTGATCATCTCACTGACTGTCCTCTATTCAATATTTCTCATTGTTTTGAAAAGATGGTTGTGGCAAAAACAGATTCTCTCCGAAGAACTCTTTCTGCTATTTCTGGTGATTGTGGTAGCCTTTTTTAATCCCCTGGCAAATCGCTTACAAAAAGCAATCGACCGGGTCATTTTTGGGAACAGGCCAGTCTCCCCTCACCTCTTCCGTAAATTTAGTCGTCAAATCAGTACAGCCCTCGACATTCCCGAGCTTATCCACGCTATTGACCACAATCTTCCAGAGCAATTTGGTATTAACCGTGCCGCCATGCTCATCCTGAATGACAACAAGCCACTCCTTTCCTCCAGGCAAACCATCCTTGACCCGCAAAAATGGATAAACAGCAATCTTGTCAAAACACTAGCTGACCAGGAAAGCTACCTGCACTGTCAAAGCATCAGCGACAAGCCACTGCTTTCACAAGAACTTGGTGAAATCTGTCAGGCTGGATACAGCATCTGTTTTGGCTTACGGGGAAACAAATCCCTCATAGGCCTGCTTTTTATTGGCCAGAATAACAATGGCCGCCTCTTCACCCGTGAGGATATGGATTTTTTTTCCACACTTGCCAACCACACAGGAATTGCCCTGGAAAATAGTCTTCGCTTTTCCTCCCTTGTCAAAAGTAAGGAACAACAGGAAAAGCTGTTTGAGCAATTGCTGCTACAGAAAAAGATGGCAGCTATTGGTAAGATGTCAACTGTGCTGGCCCATGAACTCAAGAACCCCCTGGCTGTGATCCGCAGTTCTGCCCAGTACCTGAAGGGTGGCAACTATACAGATACTATTATGACAGAAACGACTTCATTTATTATTGATGAAGTAGACAGTCTCAACCTGACTATCAACAGCCTTCTGGGACACGCAAAGCACCGATCCCCGGAAATTCATGCCATTGAACTGCAGACAAGTCTTCCTGCTCTTCTCGGCAAATGGCAGCACTCAACAGACCATCAACCTGATATTCTAATCGAGTACGATATCCATCCTCAACTCCCTACACTGTATGCAGATCCAAGCCAGCTTGGACAAATTCTGCTCAACCTGATCCGCAACAGTGAAGAGGCCATGGGGAGAAAGGGGAAAATAACACTTTCTGCAAGAGAAGATCAGGAAATGCTCATGATTCAAATAACCGATAGTGGACCGGGTATTCCGACAGATCAGCTGGAAGAAGTTTTTAAAAACTTTTTTTCCACAAAAAACAGGGGCCTGGGACTAGGCCTTCCTGTCTGCACACAACTCCTCCAGGCACAGCACGGCACCATTGCAATGAAAAACAGAGAGGAAGGGAGTGGGGCCGAGGTAACTATTCGCCTGCCTTTCCACGCTCTTCCGCCAGATCATCACAGCACGTCAACAGTAACAGGATCGCAATGAAACAAACAATTCTCCTTATTGAAGATGACCATAGACTTCGACGAATTTTACAACTGGTACTCCAGAGTGCTGGACATGAAGTGCTGACTGCTGCTGATGGGCAGGAGGGAATTACAATCTGGAAGAGACGAGAACCCGACGCAGTACTCACAGACCTGAAGATGGAACCTGTTGACGGACTGGCTGTGCTGGCGTTTGGCAAACAACATGCCCCCCAGGTACCCATCATTATGCTTACTGCATTCGGCTCTGTGCAAACAGCAGTTTTGGCCATGAAAGACGGGGCCTTTGATTACCTGACAAAACCGGTGGACAACGATGAACTTCTGTTGATTCTGGCAAACGCAATGACAGCCCGTCAGCCTTCCGCTGAAAATGTTAGAGAACTCATTGGTGCTTCTGCAGGCATGCACAAAGTTCAGCATAATATTCGGATATTTGCTGCAAGTAACAGCTCAGTATTAATCAGCGGAGAATCAGGGACAGGAAAGGAACTGGCAGCAAGAGCAATACACGAGGCCTCCATTCATTCGGAAGGACCCTTTGTCCGTGTCAACTGTGCAGCGATTCCTGCAGAATTGATAGAGAGTGAGCTCTTTGGCCATATCCGAGGAGCTTTTACCGGTGCAAGCAGTAACCGGGAAGGAGCTTTTAATAAGGCAGATGGCGGCACCATCTTTCTCGATGAAATTGGGGATCTTCCACTGGCCTTGCAGCCAAAACTCCTCCATGCAGTGGATGAAAAGACCATCACTCCAGTTGGCTCCAGTACAGCAAAAGCGATCAAGGTGAAAATCCTCTCTGCCAGTAACAGAAATCTTGCCGAAATGATTACAGAAAAAACATTCCGCCAGGATCTCTACTACCGCCTGAACAGAGTTCATCTGCACCTGCCTCCCGTCAGGGAACGTGAAGGAGATATTGCACTTCTCCTCGATTATTTTCTCCAGCTGTTTTGCAAAAAATTACAAAGAACAGAAACCACCTTCACCCGGGAAAGCATTACAATACTCAATAAATACCCATGGCCAGGAAACGTGAGAGAAATTAAAAATGTTATTGAGCGAGCGATACTGAGTTGTGATGGGGAAAAACAAATCACTCCAGCACACCTTCCCTCGTCTATCAGTACAGGCCAGCTCGCAACAGAAAATCAAAAAGTACAGACTTCAACAGACCTTTTCAAGCAGGAACAAAACCTTATCACAACTGTTTTACAGGATTGCGAATGGAACCAATCCAAGGCAGCAAAAGCACTGGGGATTACGCGAAATACACTACGTTATCGAATAAAAAAATATGGAATTCACAAAAACGAAACATAAAGATTCCCACCCATTACAGGTTTACCAGTAAAAAAAAAGCCCTGCCAGACATCATGTCCAGCAGGGCTTTTTTCCTTCAACTACCCAAGAGGATCTAGGGTTTAATATTCAGTATTGCAGGCAAGAACATAGCCCATGGGGAAGTATTGCCACAATCTATATGAACGCTCTCAACGTCTATTCCAGCAAGTGTGCTATCACCATTGATAACAGTACAGGTTTGAATAATCGTTTCCGGTTGAGTAAGTACTGTAACCGTATAAGTACTTCCATCATCCAGTGCTGTGGCAAATGTAAAATTACTATTTGCATCCATCGTCAGGTTATCACCATTGTTGTTTTGCAAGGTAACACTGTTATCTGTGAAGAGTCCGGTTACAACCCCGCCAATGGTATAGGTATTCGTTACACAATTAATACTGACTGTGCTGACATTATCTCCATAAACTGTTCCTGAGTCAGCAGTGACGGTACAAGTCTGGTTGGGACTTGCTGGATCAGTCAACACAGTTACAAGATAAGTACTTTCATCCAGTGTTGTCCGGTTAGGGATTTGCATGTACAAAAAAATACTCAAAAAAAATCACGGAGATCCTTTTTTTCTTGACATAAAATAAATTTCCCGCGGTCGCGATCCTTAAAAGAACTATCTTTTAAGGAGGTTATAGCGATGCCAGTAAAATATTATCCACGGTGGTGCATAGCACCAGCACAAAAACTGTTACTCAAGCCATTACAGTTGATTTTACTTAAAATACCGCCACTTTTGTCAGAATCAAACAAACCCTTGGCTATGAACACCGAAGAGCTACTTAACATTTTAACGTACTATCATTTGCAGGATTTTTCATCCGGCAGAGAGTTGATCCAGGCTCTGCAAGAGGATGATTATGCCAAGCAATTTGCTCCTGCAGGTGGCATTAAACGGTCAACATTTTTTGATACTGTGAACGATCGTGGCGTTGAGCAACTTCTTTATGTGTTCACAGAACTACAAAAACAAGCAGCAGGAGTCTTGCCATCCCAATATGCAGAACGTGGAGATCTTGTTGCTATTGACGGATCTCTTATCGACTCTGTTCTCTCTATGCACTGGGCAGAGTATCGGGCAAACTCAAAAAAAGCAAAGCTGCACCTTGGGCTTGATTTGAACCACGGCATCCCACGTAAGTTGTTTCTCACTGAAGGCAATGGTGCGGAACGACCCTTTGTTAGTAAAATTATCGACCCCGGCCAAACAGGCGTACTGGATCGTGGATATCAGGCACACCATCTGTTTGATCAATGGCAACTTGATAATTGTCATTTTGTTTGTCGCATAAAAGAGTCCACCCACAAAAACATCCTTGAGAAATTTACTCTTCAGGAAGATTCCCATGTATTCTTTGACGCCAAAGTATTGCTCGGCACTCCCAATGTTAACCAGACTAAGGAATCTGTAAGGCTTGTTGGTTATGTGGTCGACAACAAACAATACTGGGTCGCCACAGACCGCCACGACTTAACTGCAGAGCAGGTAGCCCTGATGTACAAACTCCGCTGGGATGTTGAGAGTTTCTTCGCATGGTGGAAGCGGCACCTCAACGTATATCACTTGTTTGCCAGAAGTAAAAATGGTCTGATGGTCCAAATTTTGTCTGGGTTGATCACTTACCTCCTCTTGGCTATTTACTGCCATGAGCAACATGGTGAAACGGTTTCTATCCGGCGTGTACGTGAACTGCGCCACCAAATCCGAAATGAAGCTATGCAGCAAGCCGCGGAAAGGGCTGCCATGAAGTCACATAAATCTAAACCCAAGGTTAAGCAGAAGCGCCGTAAACGACTAAAACGATCACATGCAATTTTCTAACCGGACACTACTGACTTCTTTCAGCTGTATTGTGAACCCTTCCATGAGTTAACTGACACTGAATTTTGAACACCCTCAAATGACGATGGAATTCTAATTCCAGGAGAAGTATTACAAACAGCTCCTCCAAGAGGATGAGTTCAATCTTAGAAAAGTGTCTATTAATTCCTTACCATCTCATAGTTAAGCTTAGTACTGGCAATGGCAAGTAAGGGTAACCTGTCCTGATGCAATCAAAACAGGTTACCCTACATTTAATTGTGCTAAGGCCGTGCATTAGATATTATTGCAGGTAAAAACATCGTCCAGGGAAAATTATCTCCAGGAACAGGCCCCCCGACTCCAAACCCATTAATAATCAGATCATATGGATTTTCATCGCTGTCATTATTGTCAATTGCAATGATGGCTGTTTTGTCACCTCCCGACGTAGGAGTGAACCGTACTGTGAAGGTTGTATTGCTATAGGCAGGCACAGAAGAAGTTGGTTGTGCCTGGATGCTGAACTGATCAGCATTGGCGCCAGTTATAGTCAAGGGTGTTGTCAAGGTTAAAACTCCATCACCGAAATTCTCAACAGTGAATATGACATCAGTATTGCTACCTGAATCTGCATCGCCAAAATCATGACTTCCGCCATCATCTATATCGGTTGTGGCCTCCATCAGATGGATTTCCGGCACAGCTCCCCAACCGTTCAGGACCAGGTTGTACGGATTTTCATCGCTGTCATTATTAGCGATTGCGATAGATGCCGTTTTGTCACCTTCCGACGTTGGTGAGAACCGAACTGTGAACGTCGTATTGCCGGCGGCAGAAATTGGTGACGTCGGTTGTGCCAGGATGCTGAACTGATCCCCATTGGTGCCAGTTATGGTCAATGGTGTTGTTAATGTCAGGCTCCCTGCGCCAACATTCTCAATCGTAAAAATCACATCCGTATTACTACCTTCCGTGATATCGCCAAAATCGCAACTGCCGCCGTCAGCTACCGGGGTTGCCGCAAACTTGACGTTAATCTCCGGAACGCCTGCGACGCCGTTAAGTGTCAGGTTATAGGGATTCTCATTGCCATCATTATTACCTATGGATAGAGCAGCAGTTTTAGCTCCCGAGGAAGTCGGTGAAAACCGCACGGTAACCGTTGTGGTGTTCCCGGCAGAGATAGGCGATGTCGGCTGGGACTGGACGCTAAACTGATCAGCATTGACGCCGGTTAAGGACAGCGGAGTTGTTAACGTTAAATCTGCTGTACCGCTGTTTTCAATTGTAAATTCAACATCTGTATCAGTCCCGACAGTTGCACTCGCATAATTATACATCCCACCATCAGTTATCGGCGTTGCTCCCTGTTTCAGGTCCATTTCAGGCGCAATTCCTGTTCCATTCAGTGTTAGATCGTATGGGTTCTCATTTTCGTCATTATTTACTATCGATATTGCAGCAGTTTTAGCTCCCGATGATGTTGGAGTGAACCGTACTGTGAATGTCGTACTGCCAGGAGCAGAGATTGATGAGCTTGGTTGTGCCTGGATGCTGAACTGATCGGCATTTGTGCCGGTTATAGTCAGTGGTGTTGTTAAAGTCAGGTTGACTGGGCCTGTATTTTCAATCGTAAAAACGATGTCTGTATTTGTGCCGGTAGCCTTACTGCCATAATCATGAAAACCACCATCTGCTATCGGCGTCGGCCCCTGTTTTAAATCCATCTCCGGTGCCGTTCCTGTACCAGTCAAGATCAGATTATAGGGGCTTTCGTCGCTATCACTGTTCGCTATGGATATTGCCGCAGTTTTGCTTCCAGATGATGCAGGTGAAAAGCGTACAGTAAATGTTGTATTAGCGCCGACAGAAACCGGCGAGCTTGGTTGTGCCTGGATAGTGAACTGATCCGCATTGGTGCCGGTTATGGACAGCGGTGTTGTTAAAGTCAGGTTGACTGAACCCGTATTTTCAATTGTAAAAACGATATCTGTATTCGTGCCGGAAGCCTTACTGCCATAATCATAAGAACCACCATCTGCTATTGGCGTCGTCCCCTGTTTCAAATCCATCTCTGGTGCCGTTCCTGTGCCAGTCAGGGTCAGGTTATAGGGATTTTCGTCGCTATCATTGTTCGCCATGGATATTTCAACAGTTTTGCTTCCCGATGATGCAGGCGAAAAGCGTACGGTAAATGTTGTATTGCCGCCAGCAGAAACCGGCGAGCTTGGTTGCATCTGGATGCTGAACTGATCAGCATTAGCGCCGGTTAGGGACAGCGGAGTTGTTAAGTTTAAATCATCTGAACCTGTATTTTCAATCATAAAAACAACATCCGTGTTCGTGCCGACAGCCTTGCTTCCGTACCCATAACTACCACCATTTGCAATAGGTGTTGCACCTTGTTTCAGATTCATCTCAGGTGCCGTTCCTGTACCATTCAGTGTTAGGTCATAAGGGGTCTCGTTACTATCATTGTTCCCCATTGATATTGAAGCTGTCTTAGCTCCAGGTGATGTAGGCGTGAACCGTACTGTAAATGTTGTCGTTCCAGATGCAGAAACAGGCGAAGTTGGCTGTACCTGAATGCTGAATTGGTCAGCATTGGCGCCAGCTATAGTCAGCGGTGTTGTCAATGTCAGGTTTGCTGTACCGTTGTTCTCGATTGTAAATATAATATCCGTAGTAGTGCTGGTTACCTTACTGCCAAGATTATAATTACCACCATCTGCTATAGGAGTCGTTTCCTGTTTCAAGTCCATCTCAGGTGCTGTTGGATACTGCCAGAAAAAATAGGGATAGCCGGCATTGTTCGTGCCGGAAAGATCGATGTCCCAATAATCGTTATTGGCAACATCATCATTTGGATTGTTTATAAAGTCCCAGGGAGTTGTTGTTAAACCAACTGAAGTTAAATCAGTAAATGTTGCCAGGGCTTTCATCTCTGTCGTTGATTTGCCGGTAGCACAGGTTGCGCTTGTTTGATTGGATGCATCACTATCCCAAAAATTATCATTGAAGTACGGAAAACCAGATAATTCTCCGACAAAACCCTTATCGGTTGGATCCGTCTCCCCATCATACGTTACTGAACCTGTTGAGTAGCTATATTTAAGTGAACCGTAGGAATAGTAACCGCTAAAAGCACCAAAGGATGTAGCGGTACCACTTAATCGAGTTACATCTCCTGTGCTGTAGCAATTTTCAATTATTCCTTCAGTCCATCCTACCAGGCCGCCAACATAATTATTTCCTCCTGACACAGATCCGGTGCTGTAACTATTGTTTATTGTGTTCAACTTTATAGTGCGTCCAATTAATCCCCCGACGTAATCACCACTTCCGGACACAGATCCAGTACTATAAGTGTTGCTAACAGTGGAAGAAGAACCTTGATTGTACCCTGCCAATCCGCCGACACCTCCACTTCCGGATACAGATCCTGTGCTGTAACTATTGTTGACCGTGGAATCATTATTATCCCCTACAAGGCCTCCAACAAGGTAACTTCCTGATATAAGTCCGGTGCTGTAGCAATTGTTAACTGAAGAATTTTGATCATTGCTCCCTGCTAATCCACCAACCCTGTTGTTACCTGTAATATTTATACTGATTATGCCCAGGTTTTGTACAGTCGCTCCATATAAATAACCAAACAGACCAATATCATCAGCACCTACGCGATTGATATAAAGATTGGTTATCGTATGGTTCTGACCATCATAAGAACCCCTGAAGCTGTTGGCAGCGCTCGTACCGATGGGAGAAAACCCTGCACTGCTGTTCCAAGTGTTTGTTGCGGTTGCATCAATATCGGCGGTCTGTTCAAAATGTTTATCCCATGAACTCAACTGTGTACTAACCCACAACAAATGATCTAATATGGAAATCTGATAAGGGGCTCCGAGAGTGCCTGATCCCGGAGGTTGGGTTCCTTCAACACCTGCACCATTCAATGTCAGATCATATGGATTTTCATCTGTGTCACTGTTCGTAATTGCGATGCTTGCGGTCTTAACTCCTAAAGATGTCGGGGAGAACCGTACCGTAAAAGTTGTGCTCCCTGACGCAGAAACCGGCGTTGAAGGTTGGGCTTGAATACTGAATTGACCGGCATCAGTACCGGTAAGAGTAAGAGGTGTTGTTAACGTCAGGCCTGCTGTACCGATATTTTCTATGGTAAATTCTACATCTGTATTCGTTCCGGGGGATTTACTGCCATAATCATAACTCCCACCATCAGGTATATCTGTTGTGGACTGTTTTACATTTATCTCAGGTACTATTCCTGTACCATTCAATGTCAGATCATAGGGGGTCTCGTTACTATCATTGTTTGCAATAGATAGAGTCGCGCTCTTAGCTCCCGCAGACGTTGGTGAAAATCGAACTGTAAAAGTTGTATTGTCGGACACAGATACCGGTGTTGAAGGTTGAGCTTGAATACTGAATTGACCTGCATCAGTGCCGCTAAGGGTAAGAGGTATCGTTAAAATCAGGTTTGCTGTACCCGTATTTTCAATCGTAAAAACAATATCTGTGTTAGTGCCGCCTAGTTGAGAACCGTAATTATAACTTCCTGAATCAGGTATATCTGTTGTGGACTGCTTTACGTTTATCTCAGGCTCTGCACCAGTGCCATTCAACGTTATATCAAACGGATTTTCGTCACTATCATTGTTTGCTATTGATAGAGTTGCTGTCTTCGCTCCTGCGGATGTTGGTGAAAATCGAACTGTAAAAGTTGTATTGCCGGACGCAGATACCGGTGTTGAAGGTTGAGCTTGAATACTGAATTGACCTGCATCAGTACCGGTAAGAGTAAGAGGTGTTGTTAAATCCAAATCTCCTGAACCTGTATTTTCTATTGTGAATACTATATCAGTATCTGTTCCCGGTATTTTGGTGCCGAAGTCCCAACTTTCATCATCAGCTATATTGGTTGATGACTGCTTTAGGTTTATCTCGGGATCACGCCAAGATAGATAGGGATAGCCATCATTGATAGTACCCATTGTCCAATAATCATTAGTACCGTTGGCGGTCTCTCCGACAAAATCCCAACCTGCTGAGGTGAAAGTGGTATTTATTTTCATCTCTATGGTGGTTTTGCCGGTAGCACCCGTTGCGCTTGTTTGATTGGACGCTTCACTGTCCCAAAAATTATTGGAATATGTCCCGCTGCTGTCACCTCCAACAAAGCCTTTATCGGCAGGATCAGTTGCTGCTGTATATTCAACAAATCCCGTTGAGTAACAATTTTCAATTGTGGAGTTGTTATTGCCTATAAAGGCGCCAAAATCTGTCCCAGAGCCACTTGATCGGGTCACATCTCCAAGGGTATAACTATTGCTAATTGAGGAGTTCCAATTCACCCCCGCTAGGCCACCAGCCCAATCAAAACTTCCTGAAACTGATCCTGTGCTGTAACTATTGCTAATCGTAGAACTATTTATATTATACCCAACAAGGCCGCCGACAAACTTATAGCCGTTCACTGATCCTGTGGCATAACTATCGGTCACCAGGGATTGAGTATTTTGTCCCACCAGACCGCCAGTATTTTCATTAGCAGTTCCTGTTCCTAATACTGACACCGCGCTGTAGCTATTACTAACCGTGGACACTGAATTTGCTCCTACCAGGCCACCAACAAAAAAACCGTCTGCTGTTACAGATCCGGTGCTGTAACAATTTGTAATGGTGGACGAGAGATTATTGCTGCCCACTAAGCCGCCAACATCATTTCTGCCGGTAATATTGACATTGGTTACACCAAGGTTTTTGATGACGGCACCGTCAGTAGCCCCAAACAGACCAATATAGTCAGCGACACGGTCGATCATTAAGCCATCTATGCCAAAATCTTTGCCATCATACGAACCTGTGAATTTGGTGCTGTTCCCATCACCGATGGGTGAGAAACCGGAACCGGCATTCCATCCACTTGTTGCAGAAGCATCGATATCAGCGATTTGATCAAAATATTTATCCCATGAGCTGGAATTTGTGCTAATCCATAATAAATGATCGAGTGAAGAAACAGAATAAGGAGTTCCAACAGTGCCTGAACCGGGAGGTTGTGTTCCTGCGGCAAACAGTGCTCCAGGCAACAAGAAAATGATTATTAATGTTTGTAAAAATTTCTTCACACAAATCTCCTTTAGTAAACTTAAATTCATTCAACTGATATAAACTAATCGTCTTCATTATTGATATCAGTTGTAAGGGCGGTGGAAATACCTGCAAACCCCTTAGTTAAGTCAATGCTAAGAATGGTATCAGAATAACCAATAAATAACGCTGTATAGCTCTCTCCTTCTCCCACTAAAGGGATAGAAATATTTCGTTAGATTGGTGTTTAAATGATCTGTCTCTATGGCAGACAGTTAATTATAATACCGATGGATGTTAGATAATCAAGGAATATATGCCCAAAATGCTGTTATTTGAACACGCAAACAAGCTGCCCTTGAAAGTGTGCAACAATGTACACTTTTCCTGACAGCACTATTGCTGCTCCTCTTTACGGTCATGGGTTACTATACTGTCTATTTGTGGGCGAGGGGAGCTGATGTATTTGACGGACTTGCTCTGTTGACTGCGTGTACTTCTGCAGCCCCCCCTTGACCTTTTTTCTAAGATTCGGGGCTCCATATATAATGATGGGTAGGCGTTACAATTGTGGCTGGAAAATTTGGAAGTACGGGAGAAGCCGTGTGTGTCCTTATTTTACCGTCATTGCTGACGTACCGACATGATGTCCTTTTATTGACCGTATGTAGCGTCAGCAATTTACTTGCAAGAAAAACAGCAAGTATTGGCTGGGAAGGACAAAGAATGCGATCATAGCGTTACTGAATAGTGGCTGAGATCTTGTTACGTATATTGTGCGGACACCTTATTCAGGAAACACCTCAACTTGCAGTTTTTCTTAAATGCCTAACCTTGCCACTACCAATCCTATTTAACTGCCTTCCATTTTTTCATATAATTAAATATGAAGTTATTTTCTCGCATTCTTGCATTTGCTTGTTTTCCGATACTCTTTATTATTGATGTAGCACTTTCGGAAAGTCGCCCAACATTCGAGAATGTTGGGGCAATAAACTTCCTTCTCTTGAAGAAAAAGACGAACATTGTGTTTCTTACCAGTACCACTCATACAGGAGATTTGGGCGAGTTTTCGGTGCAGGTATTTTAGTGTTTGGTTAAGCGCATGCCGCAACAATGCCATCCCTCCAAATTCACCTGACCAGCAAAAGGTGCTTGAATGTGGACTTTGGACAGACCTTTCTTGCTGCATTTGTTAAGCGAAAGCCATTAAGCCGCTTTTTCTAGTTTCT
>JAOZKN010000037.1:20711-23931 GCA_029935315.1 Desulfocapsa sp.
CCTTTCTTGCTGCATTTGTTAAGCGAAAGCCATTAAGCCGCTTTTTCTAGTTTCTCTTGCCGTTTCACCTAATTTAAGCTGTGGATTTCCAATATTCTCATGGTAGATGTGATGATGAAGACTTTGATTGACAATGCATTTATTCGTTATAGTGTGCATCCGTGCTGAACATGTAAATACTATATATTCAGCAAGATAAGTCTATTGTTTGTGCCTCGAATTTAATGACAAAAAACAAACCTCAAAAATATTCTTAACAACATTGCACTATATGTTATTGTAGTTCTGTTAATAATTACTTTCCGTTCAGGCACTAAGTAAATAGTATTGTTGATTGTAAATATCACTCAATGGAGAAAAGGATGAATAGTATGCGAGAACGCCGGAAAATAAAAAAGAACTCTTCCCTGTTGATAATATTCTTATTTTCAGTTTTGACCCTGTTTCCTGCTGCATCAGCACTTTCAGCAATGTATGCACAGTCAAGCACAACATTTGATATGCCAATGCCATATATTTATTCTTTATTGCTTGGCAGAATGACTGGGAATTTGATTGGAACCCCTGCATCTGGAGTGAGTTATACTGGTGGAATAACCAGTGTGAATGGATCTTTTAATTATAAGAAAGGGGAAAGTGTTCGGTTTTTTCTGGGACAGACCGTACTTGGTAAAATAACCGCCCAAAAGCTGGTGACTCCTTTTGATTTGAGGGGCAACGTTGCTATTCCTGTGGGTAATAAAGCTATCATGGCAGCTCTCTGGGGTAATGATAAGACTCCTCTCCATAGTGTTTGCAATCTAACGGTTTTTTTACATACTTTTGATAAGGATGGTGAGCTATCCAACGGAATTGAGATTAGTCCTCAGGTCGCTTCCCTGTTTAGTGACGTCCCTGTTGATTTCTTACAATTGAACCGTGATTTTACTGAAGACCATTTTTTTCGTGGTGTTTTGCACAAAGCCAGCACAGACGGGCTGTTCCCTGCCACCCGGCAGGTTCGTAATGTAGGTATGGCCATGGACTCTCTCTACCAGACTTTGGGTGTCGATCCAATGATCTTTGCTGAGGTTGTGAAGAAATATGATTATGATGGTGATGAAACAACGGACAAGCTGATAACTTATACCCGTGATGTTCACGGGAACAGGGTGAGAGTTGAAGAAGATACTGATAACGATGGAAAGCCAAATAGTATAGCCACGATGGAGTATGATGCCAATGGAAACAGAATAAAGCAGACATCTGATAGAGATGGTGATGGAACGCCTGAGAGTATCAGGACATCTCAGTTCGATGCTTACGGCAACAAGATCCGACTTGAGGAAGATACTGATGGAAATGGCCAACCAAACCGTATCTATAGCTACCAGTACGACAGTCACGAACATAAAATCAGGGAAGAGCAGGATAGTGATAACGATGGAACAGTAGATCGTGTTTACACCTATCAATATGATAGCATGGGAAACAGGTTAAGGTATGAGCAGGACAACAATAATGATGGCTCGCCCAATAACATTAGCACCATGACCTACGATGCTAATAATAACATGTTAAGTGTCGTGAATGATACGAATGGTGATGGTACACCTGAGCAAATAACTAGTTACGAGTATGACGCTGATGGAAACCAAACCCGATTAGAGCGTGCCAATGGTGCCGGAGTTCCACAATTCATAATGATTAAGGCCTATGATTCCAATGGAAACATGACTCTCTATCAGATAGATAGCAATGGTGACGGGTCACCGAATCAGATTTATACATATGAGTTCGATGCCCGGGGAAATAAGGTCAGTGAGACCGGGGATAACGATGGAAATGGTGTGCCCGACCGTATCTATACCTACGAGTATGATGGTAATGACAATCAGATTCGTATTCTGTATGACAATGATGGTAATGATTCAGCTGATCGTATAGAGATATTTCAATATGATACTGCAGGAAACAAGATCCGGTATGAGCTTGATAGTGATGCTGATGGCACAGCAAATACTGTCGGCATCTTTACCTATGATGCTAACGGAAACGAAACAAGTGCGACATATGATTATAATATGGATAGTATCCCAGATAGAATAAAAACATCTTTCTACGATGCCTACGGTAATAAAACTCGATATGTACAGGATGATGACGGGAATGGTTCCCCGGATGGAATATTTGAAACGACCTATCAACAAACGGGATGGTTTTATGTGTTTGATCTGGATTAGCGATACGACTCTTGAAGTGGACCCCAAGTCAAGGACAATAGTTCCCTGATTTAAGGTGTATTGTTTTTCTTTTTTGTAGTTCTTTCATGCCGCCTTTTGGGCAAGCTCCTCTCCCCAGTAGATCTCTGCAGGGGTTTTTCCTGAGAAAGACTGATGTGGTCGTTCAAAATTGTAAAACTCAAAATACTCTTTCAACCCTGTGATCAATTTTGGCACAGTTGCAAACTCTTCAAGGAATATCTTTTCGTATTTTACAGAACGCCACAAGCGTTCAATGAAAATATTGTCCATGCAGCGTCCCTTGCCGTCCATACTGATTTTAATACCCTCTTCCTTCAATGTGCCAGTGAAAGCAGTACCGGTACCCCTGCTTTGCTGGTTTGAGTAATCGTTTTATCGCTGGTACAGCATGTCGCCGGGAACGAAATTTCACAAATTTCATTGTAACCTCCTTAAAAGATAGTTCTTTTAAGGATGGCGACCGCGATTTTTACTTATTTATCAAGAAAATAATGCCTCTATTTGGTGAAAATTTGTTTATTTATAAACATGCAAAATCCTAACCGGACACTACTGACTTTCCTTCCAAATTTTCATTTATTATTTGTAACATGCGATTATTGAGCAAAAGACATGCCAACAACAACAGCTTAGTGAGTACACTATAAAATCAGCACCTACAGAAGAACAAAGGAGCAAATAGCCGTACCAACCATATGGTTCTGACTTATAAGAACCACCAGAAAATGGTGGATTTCAACCACCCATCCTTATATCAGGGAATCCGGCCCCTTAATATGTCTTTCAAAAGAACCAATTGAGACTGCCCTCCCCCTTAGACTCCGTTGCTACGAGGCAAATCATCTGCTACAATAGCAAGAATATGTGGATATAATCATATCTACCCTTTCGATCTCTCACCAGAGACAACACGGAGAAGCCACCGTAATCAAATGGATACACTGCAAGACATAATGACAACACCGGTCCTCACCATC
>JAOZKN010000203.1 GCA_029935315.1 Desulfocapsa sp.
CTGGGGGACAAGTGGTCGGAGGTTCAAATCCTCTCGTTCCGACCAGTTATTTCAACGGGTTAACTCATATTGGGTTAACCCGTTTTTTGGTAATTTCAGCTTTTGGTCCACCACCTGGTCCACTACCATTCTTTTTAGTCCACACTTTATTAGCGATCTCATTTCTATCATATGCCTTGTTGTTTTCAGGTACCATCTCACTACCTATGTTTCATTTTTCAGCATAGTGACGATAACACAGATCAAACGGAATCTACTTCTACCGGGGAAGATAAGGGAAATGATGAAATGTATTCTCCCGAAAACCAGCAGACGGTATCAGAGCATACAGACAGCTCGTATCCTGACAATTCTGATTCTGGATCACAGGATACTAAGGGGTTTGGAAATTCTTGGGAAGGCCAGTAATTTTATGCACACGATTAACATGAAAACGCAGGTTCCTAGTGCCAGGTAAACCCAAAAAAGCCATTCGATAATAAATATCGAATGGCTTTTTGAATACAAAGTCAATTACGTTAGGCAGCAATCTCTGTCAGGCAACAGCCACTCCTGCGGATTAAAGGATATTTCCCTGGGGGATTTTATTTTTTTTCGTTTTTGGGGAAGTTCTTTAAAGATGTTTGTGGTTCCATCACTGATTGCTTTGTGGTCCTTTTCAGAGACTGAGAGCAAATAAATTGAGCGTAACAGTCTGTCCTGTGATTCCCCTATATCTTTTTTCCCATTCTCCCATCGTGAAACTGTCGAGGGAGTTACTCCCAGCCACTGTGCCAGCTCTTTTGACTTGAGCTGCATATTTTTTCTTAAAAATTTAATCTCATCCGGCTGCAGGAGTGCTTTCCTTTCTCTACAGATTATTTCACCAATCACTCTGTGCAGTTTTTCCATGGCAGGGATAGAGGCATACGTTTCCCCGCAATCCTCACATGTGTACTGTAGAATTCCCCTGAGAACTATAGGAAGACCACATTCTTTATATTCATAAGGCTGGTCCTTGATAACACGAACACTTCCACCGCAGCTATAGCATTTATCCATAATAACCTCCTATGAAAGCACTGTAATGATCACAAATTTCGCTTTGCTCAAGATCACTGTAACAACAGACCCCTCATCGCCATCCAGATCATCTCCTGAGACGGTGTATCTCCAGCTGTTGCTTTTGTCGTGCAGCTTCTGTTTTGTTATTTTTCCGTTAAGTAAAATGTGCAGAACGTCCTGTGTTGTATACCCACGCTCGTACATTCGTTCTCTGGCATGGTTTGATACAACAATCTCCATGTCAGACTCGATAATGTTACGGATGATTTTATGGGCATCATCAGTGCTTATTTTGGTACCGGAATCAAAACTCATAATTTACACTACAAGAAAAGTTGACCTGAGCGCAACTATTTATTCATAATTGACGATCCTGTCAACATCTATTTTCTAATTGCATTCGAGGTAAGCACAGTCGGAGAATTCGTGACATTACGACTGGAAGGCAGAATTGGTTTGAAGATTTTGCAAGATTGGCACGGTCTAGCTTAATGTTGGCAACAACTAATTGTGCGAAAAGCCCTTCTTCTCTGATGAAGTCCACAGTTTACGCATTTTCAATATCTGAGCTAACTTGATGACTTTTGTGGAGGAGTCTCTATACCAATAATTCTGTAAATTTCACAACTTAGTTTATCTAAAGCGTCAGCCTTTTCTTGGAAATAATCGTGCTGATCATAAACACCAACAATGCCACCTTGACTGTGATTCAACACTCGTTCTCTGACATGATGTTTTATTCTCAAACGAGACATTATCGTACGAGCAGTCCTCCTCAGATCATGTCCCGTCCATCCTGTAATACCACTATCTTCCTGTACCTTCCATCTTGCATTTTTAGTGGTCTTCGCATGACCGGTTGTTGTAGCTCCTTTGGTACGATTATAAATGGAAGGAAACACCCACTCACTTTTTCGTTTTTTAGCAGTAAGAATAGACAGAACTTGTTCTGACAGTGGAACCAGATGAGTACTTCCATTTTTTGTATTCTGCTGAGTCCAAATGGCTTTATCGAAATCAATATCACTCCACTTCATACTCATGATTTCACCACTTCGCTGAGCAGTCAACAAGCCAAGTTTCAATATGTCTCGTGGATTAGGTCGTAACTTATCGAAGTATTTCCATAATATCTCAATCTCATCATCAGTAAGAATTTTCTTCCGTGGAGGCTCTTCCCCTCCCGGCTTATCTAGCCATTGAAGAGGATGAATTGTTATCCAGCCCTTCTGTATTGCGACCTTGAACAAAATGGAAGTGGGTCAATATTGAAAGCCGATTGACAGTAACACTTCAATTTAAAAGAAAAAACAGGAACTACTATGTATACAGACCAATTTTCGCTGTTGTTTCTGTCGGTTAGAAACTGAATATTTTATTTCTTGAACAATTCGGAATGAGATCCGGTCC
>JAOZKN010000204.1 GCA_029935315.1 Desulfocapsa sp.
TACGAGAGGGGAAAACGTATCAGATTCCCAGCAGCATCCAAGTTGGCAAACGGTTCGGGATGCAACTCCTCAATTCAGACCTGATCAAATTGGTATCTCAGGAAATTGTTGAGCCCATGGAAGCGTATCATAATGCGGTGGACAAGGATGATATCGTGGCAAAAATTCGAGCAGCTGGTTTTACGATTGATATTTGATGATGTCTCTGGTTACTGGGCCTCAGCGGCGGTTAATTTCAACCGAAAGGCACATATGTACCCTGAAATTCAAAATGGCCATCTTTCCGCATATTTAGAGAGTTAGAAGTAACTCAACCACCAGTCTTTCCTTCTGGCTTTTACACCTGCAAACCATTTTGAGGGGAAATACAGAAAAACAACTGTTGCCAGCCAACCTGTATATGTGGGAAGCAGTTTGTATTCATACCAATACCCTTCAGGACTGGGACCAACCGGTGTCTGCATTAACCAGGAAGCATCTCCAAAGACAAGCATAGCCAATACAATCCCGCCTGCATGGAGAATTGGTATATGCAAAATATAAAAGAAAAACGGTACACGTCCAAAAACATTAAACGGCTGCGCCCATTTCCCGAGGGGTCTGTCAAGCAGACACATTAATACCAGGGCGAAACCGAGCATAAAACAGATAAAAATCAGTGATGGGGGATATTTTGTGAAATTCAGAAAGCTCATAATCGTAAAGGCAAAATGCTTCTGAACTTCAAAAAGGAGCGGGTCTCCATACACATTTGTCAACCTCAGAAAGAACCCGACAATTAAAAGAGACAGTCCTGTATATAAAAAAACCTTTTTCCTGCTTTCTCTTGCCATCGCTGTAACCGGTCCAAACAGATAGCCAAGTGCCATGACTCCTATCCATGGAACAAACGAGTAAACCACCCGAACCTGTATCCCAAGAATATTTATATTGCCAGGCTCATGAATCAGATGCCAGACCCACCCCCATCCTCCTAATTGACTGGCATAAACAGAATCAAAGGCATTATGACCAAGTACCAGAAAAGCGGCAACTATTGCAATCATCCATTTCGGCAAATAAACCAGAACAGCCATGAAAATCATGGCTACACCAATGGCAAAAAGTACTGCCACCTTTGGTTTATAATAAAAGTCTGCTGAAAATGACCAGAAAAAGCCAACGATTGTTAATTCTAAGAAAATCAGCCACACACCCCTGGAAAAAGCCAAGCAGGCCAATTCATTTTTAGTTCGTCTCCTTGAGGCAAAATAAAGCCCTATCCCTGCAAGAAACATAAATACAGGTGCAGCGAAATGGGTAACCCACCGTGTAAAAAAAACTTCCGGTGTTGTATATTCCAGATCCAGAGGAGCACTGAACACATATCCAAGTGAGAAAAAATCCCTTGAGTGATCAAGGGCCATAATGACAACTGTTATCCCACGAAGTAGGTCAAGAGCTTCAAATCTTTCCTTTTTTATAATATTCATACTTCCAGTTAAATCTGTTAGTTAGTAGGATTCCCTACCATTATCACGTAAAACAAAGTAAGAATATACTGAGTCGCAAAGGCTTTCGTTATTGGTCGGAAAAACTGGTTGCTTGCCGGCAATCCCGAAGGTGCCAGGGCCAGCGCTGCATTATACAGTTTGATTGAAACAGCAAAAGCAAGCAAACTTGAACCGTATAAATATCTCCGATACCTGTTTGAGAAATTTTAGTCTGCTTGTTTTGTCTCATTCATCTCTACAATTAACAGATACGCACCCACAAAGAAACAGACTGCTCCATAAAGTGTGTATTCCAAAGAGCGTGTTCCATCAATTAATTTTCCACTGTCTAAATAGGCATAACTTAAAATAGCTGAAAGCTGGAAAAAGATTGAACCTAAGATATTAATCCAAATTATCCACCATGTTACTGAAGAAAAGGCTTTAATCTGCTTATCATGATAAACTTCTAACCACGCAAAAAACGAAGCTGTTAAGAAAAGTATGGAACCAAGCATATTGGGCACCCAGATGAAGACATCTTCCTGAAGTGCACTTAGCCCTGCATAAAAAGCATCAAAGGTATTAAAGTTAAACAGTAACGTTCCAATAAACTGACTGAAACTAGCAATATAACCCAAATTCTTCGGTCGCCATGCCCACCATAACCACGGACTCTCTTCTCTACTTAAATAGGTTTTATTACTAATATCCGCATTGATCACTTCAAGAAGCTGTCCATACGCCGCCGTGGTGAAAAATATTGAACCGATAAAAAAAGTTAGATTAATTACTAGACTTGAAAAAAACTCTTCAAAGTAGAGTACCATAGCACTCCCCGACACAAAGCAGGCAGAACCTATCATAAATAAAACCGCTACCCACCAGGTTAAGAGCTTAGGCTGATAGCTAAATAGAAAAGGTTTTGATAAAGGCTGATAGAGGGTATGATCAGAGATATCAA
>JAOZKN010000125.1 GCA_029935315.1 Desulfocapsa sp.
GGGAAGAGAAGAGTAAACTGTGTCTGGTAGTTGGTGATGTAACTTCGACCATGGCCTGTGCCATTTCTGCCCAGAAACTTGGTGTGCCAGTAGCCCACGTTGAAGCTGGGATTCGGTCGGGTGACTGGACAATGCCAGAAGAAATTAATCGTATGGTTACCGATTCAATTAGTAATTATTTTTTTACCACCAGTGAAATTGCCAATGACTATTTGAGGCATACCGGAATTGTTGACGAGCGTATATTTTTTGTCGGCAATACTATGATTGATACATTGCTGGCAAATATGAAATTGTTACAAAAACCAACATTTTGGGACAAACTCGGCCTTGACAAGGATAAATATTTTGTTCTTACCTTGCACCGTCCTTCTAATGTTGATCAAATGGAATCATTTGCCGATCTTTTGAAGACTGTTGTTGAATGTGCGCAAGGGCACAAGGTCATTTTTCCCGTTCATCCTCGAACTGCAAAGACTTTAAAAGAATTACCAAATATTCCTGAAAGCCTGTGTCTGGTCGATCCTCAGCCCTATCTTGAATTTAATTATTTAGTAAAAAATGCTTTCGCAGTTATTACCGACTCTGGTGGAATTACAGAAGAAACCACGGTGATGGGAGTGCCCTGTATGACTCTGCGCGATAGTACCGAGCGTCCTGAGACCATTACGATTGGGACGAACGAGCTTATTGGTACCGATCCACGCAAGTTAAAACCGGCATTTGAGCGACTTTTTGCCGGCGAATGGAAGGAAGGTGCTATTCCTGAGAAATGGGATGGGAGGACTGGAGACAGAATTGTTACAGTACTAGAACAGTTGTTTGGGGAAAATTCGAAATAGTTTATGGGACAGTTTGCTATCAAGGCTCGTACGATTTTTTCCCTTGGGATAGTTAATATTGGCCGTGTTGCTCTTTATCGTCTGGGGTTGAAAGTAGGGAAACACACACACCGGCATCATGTGCCTCTTCCATGCGGGCCTTTCTTTCGCTTGAAGCCCTGTGCCTGTCGAGGCCCTTCTACACAGACATGGCGTGAGACTGCTCGTTATTTCGGTTGGTATCCTGTCGCTTGTAAAAAAAATATTCCCGATTGGCATATTAATCCCTTTACAGGAGGTCGTTTCGAAAAAAATGATCGCCCTTATTGGGAAATACCAGATTTTGATCCGCAAGTTGGGGATATCAAGACTGTCTGGGAGGCTTCTCGTTTCGATTGGGTGCTTGCCATGTCCCAACGGGTGGCAACCGGTGACGAAAGTGAATTAACAAGACTGAATGTGTGGCTTGCGGACTGGTGTCAGAAGAATCATGCCTATTGCGGCCCTAATTGGAAATGTGGGCAGGAAGCATCCATACGGGTCATGCATCTGGCAATGGCGGCACTGCTGCTTGGTCAAATTCGAAATCCGGAAGCAGGGTTGGTTGATTTGATAGCGCTACATCTAGCTCGCATCGACTCAACGTTAAGTTACGCTATTGCTCAGGACAACAACCATGGTACCTCTGAAGCGGCTGCCCTGTTCATCGGTGGAAGTTGGCTGGATCTTGTCAGACCCGATAAATTATCGAAACGTTATTGTATTCGTGGTAGAAAATGGTTGGAAAATCGTATCTCCCGCCTTATAGAAACAGATGGAAGTTTTAGCCAGTACTCTGTTAATTATCATCGTGTTCTCCTGGATACTTTGTCAATGACTGAAGTCTGGAGACGAGAGTTGTCATTACCCGACTTCTCGGAAGCTTTTTCTCATCGATGTCGTATTGCCATGGAGTGGCTGAATACGTTTGTGCAGCCTGGAACGGGTGATGTTCCAAATATCGGTGCCAATGATGGTGCCAGATTGTTCCCCCTCTCAAATACTGATTACCGTGATTACAGGCCTTCCATTCAATTAGCCGCCGCCCTTTTTTCTGATGCTACAGTGTATGCAGAACAGGGGAGCTATGATCAGCCACTGGAATGGCTTAATATCAAGAAACCATCTGATCTTCTTCCCCCAGTTACAACGCATTTGTTTGATAAAGGAGGGTATGCTTTTCTGGAAAAAGGAGATACCAGAATTTATCTCCGTTTTCCTCGCTTTCGTTTCCGTCCCAGTCATGCAGACGCACTGCATTTAGATTTTTGGTTAGCAGGAGAAAATATACTTAGAGATGGTGGTAGTTATAGCTATAATGGTGGTTCAGAATGGCTTGATTATTTTCAGGGAACTGTGTCTCACAATACGATACAGTTTGATGATCGGGATCAAATGCCTCGTTTGAGTCGGTTTTTGTTTGGTGCCTGGCTGAAAAATAAATTTCCAACCAGGATTACTCAGGATGAGAACAATCTGTTTTTTGAGGCAGGGTATACTGATAACTTTGGTGTCTCACATCACCGAAAAGTGCTACTGTCTCTATCATCAATGAAAGTGACGGACACAATAAAGGGCAGTTTTGAAAAGGCTGTTTTGCGTTGGAGACTTCAACCGGGGAAGTGGATACTGCGAGATGATCAGGTTAACAATGACAAAATACATTTGAAAATTATGACTGATTCTAACCCCACCAGACTGGAAATCCTCGAGGGATGGGAATCTCGTTATTATCTACAGAAAACCCATTTGCCGGTGATTGAGATTGAAGTGGATCAACCCGGTAAAATAGTTACGGAGATTAGCTGGTAATAATGAAAATTCTATATTTTCACCAACATTTTTCAACTCCTCTCGGCTCGACGGGAACTCGATCCTATGAGATGGCACGTGCGTTAATTAGTTCTGGGCACGAAGTCACTATGATATGTGGCAGCTATCATGGTGGCGTGAGTGGCCTGGATGGGCCCTTTGTAAAGGGAAAACGCCAGGGGGAAGTTGATGGTATACAGGTTGTGGAGTTGGAACTTATTTATTCTAATTACCAAAGTCTGCTGAAGCGAAGTCTGATTTTTTTGAAATTTGCCATGCGTAGTATTGGTATTGCATTGCGTGAGCCCTGTGATCTGGTTTTTGCCACCACCACCCCATTGACTGCCGGACTCCCCGGGATTTTTGCCCGTTGGTTGCGCGGTAAACGTTTTGTCTTTGAAGTACGGGATTTGTGGCCCGAATTGCCCAGGGCCATGGGCGTAATCACCAATCCTGTCATTCTCTGGCTGATGTCTGTTTTGGAGTGGGCTTCCTATCGTTCTGCCCATGCCTGTATTGGGCTTTCGCCCGGTATCGTTGAAGGCATTAAGAAACGCTCACTGCCGCACCAGCCTGTTGCCATGATTCCCAATGGTTGTGATTTTGAGCTGTTTTCTGCTGTAGATATTAGGGCTCGGAGACCCGATGGCGTTCTGGATACTGATTTGATGGCTGTTTTTACAGGTGCTCATGGTGTTGCTAATGGTCTGGATGCTGTTATCAGGGCTGCTGCAGTATTGATGCAGCGTGGGCGGGATGATATTAAACTTGTGTTTATCGGTAATGGTAAGTTGAAACCTGCTTTACTTGTTGAAGCAGAAGAAAGAAAGCTGAATAATTGTATTTTCCTTGATCCTGTCCCCAAGGGTGAATTAGCAGGATATATGAAGGGTGCTAATGTTGGTTTGATGATTCTTGCTAATATCCCTGCATTTTATTACGGAACTTCACCAAATAAATTTTTTGATTACCTTTCCATTGGCTTGCCGGTGTTAAACAATTATCCCGGATGGCTTGCCGGAATGATAAAAGAATATGAATGCGGTTATGCTGTAGAACCGGAAAATGCTGAACAATTCGCTGATGCCCTTGAAGATGCCGCTGACCATAGGCAAAAGCTTCAATCAATGGGCGTGAGAGCAAAAGCACTAGGTAAAAAGGAGTTTGGCAGGGAGGCGCTGGCGGCTCAGTTTGTGGAATGCCTGGAAAATGCTGGCTAAAATACCCCATACTTGCACTTTGTGGAAGTATGAGGTATTTCACGAGTTCGCCCCGGTTTCCCTCATTTACAGTCAGCTTTGATGCAGCGGGGACTCATGGCAGGGGCAGGTGGTGAACGTGACATAGCATGGTTGCAACAAGTGTTGACTTAAAAAAAAGCTCACATTGACAGGAAGGATGCGGTACTTGATGTAGAGCGATTCCTGTTCATGCAGGAACAACACAGTTTGGAAATGTTGAGCAGTCGGTTCTTCCTGAGTAAGGAGGAGCATCTTCAAGAAACAGCAATAAATCGTAACGGGAAAATGTAAGGAAAGTGTTGGTGAGAGATGGCATTTGTGCTGATCGAAAGCTATACTTCCGAAGTTTATAGTAAATAATCCTTGGCGCGCAATGAATAGAGACCTTACGAAACTGATCGATGCAGGTGAATCGGGAACAGTAGAATTCAAAGAGTCCTTTGGCAGGGAGGCAATAGAAACTATTGCTGCATTTGCCAATGGTGATGGTGGCTTTTTGTGCGTTGGGATAGACGATAAAGGACGAGTGAAAGGAGTGGTTGCAACGGAGGAGGTGGTCAAGAACTGGCTGAATCAGCTGAAGATGGCCACTGAACCTTCGTTGTTTCCACGGTATAGAATTGTCGATCAAGATGAACGTCGTGTGGTTGTGTTTATTGTGCAGGAGTATCCCTTTAAGCCAGTGGCCTGCAAAGGACGTTATTTTAGACGGCACGGTGCATCTAACCACTTTTTAACATCTGATGAAATTGTTGACCTCAAACTCCATAGTATGAATGCATCGTTTGATTCTTTTTCGGTAAATGGAGGAGTTGGCGCTCTTAATTCAATAGCCGTGGAGACATTTGCTCGTGATATTGAAAAATCAGGCCGTTATAAACCATCAAGTGATATCAGCAATGACTTTGAAAAGCTTGGTTTTACGATGGATGGAAAACTCACACGAGCTGCGGAACTTTTGTTTGGTAATCACCGGACTGCTATTCACTTGGGAAGGTTTAAATCCCGCCATACAATAGTAGATGATCTTGTCGTTCGAGCTCCGTTGACACTGGCCGTTGATGAAGCCATGGAATTTATGAAGAAGAATATGCGCCTTGGTTATGAATTCACCGGTGAACTGAAACGTAAGGAAGTATGGCAATATCCTTTACCTGTTTTGCGTGAGTTACTGTTAAACGCTATTATTCATAAGGATTATCGTGATCCGACTGATGTCATTATTAAGATGTTTGATAAACATGTTGAGTTCGTGAATCCCGGTGAATTGTTTGGAAAACTGAAATTGGAGGCCTTGTATACAGATTTTTATCGGGCTTCACACAGGAACAAACTCTTGGCAGAAGCTTTTTATTTGACTGGTGAAGTTGAAAAATATGGAACCGGATTCATCAGAATACGAAACTTTCTCAAGGATGACTATTCGGATACGGTGCTTGTGCTTGATAGTGATTCAGGGGTTTTCCGTGTTTCCGTCGGAAAAAACGTCGGTTGTACCGCCCCCGAAACCGCCCCCGAAAGTACAAGGGATCGTATTGTTTTACTTTTACGGAAGAACCCCAGGTTTACAAAGCAGGATTTGATGGATAATTTGCAAAAGGCCAGTGGAACTATTAAAGAGCATATCAGGATATTAAAGAAAGAAGGACGGATAAAGCGTGTAGGGCCAGATAAGGGTGGTCATTGGGAAGTCATTGAAGGCTGATACCATAGAGAGACAAGGGTTGCCGAGGGTTCAGGTGGCAGCTATAATAGTTTCAAGAAACATCAATAAATAGTAATGGTAAATCGTAAGGAAAGGATGGATTGGACTAAACGATTATTTGATCTGTTGCTGACTTTTTTGGGTTTGCTTGTTATTGCTCCCATAATTGTTCTGACAGTTTTTTGTGTGCGAATAAAACTTGGGACACCGGTTTTGTTTACGCAGGATCGGCCCGGACTACATGGTACACCTTTCCGAATTTATAAATTTCGAACAATGACCAACGAGCAGGGTGCGGACGGTCATTTGTTATCGGATGCTATCCGGCTAGTGCCGTTTGGCCGTTTTTTGCGCAGTACAAGTCTGGATGAATTGCCTGAACTTATTAATGTATTCAAAGGTGAAATGAGTCTGGTGGGGCCACGCCCTCTTCTTGTGGAATACCTTGACAGATATTCACCTGAACAGGCCAGGCGGCATGATGTTCGACCTGGTATCACGGGATGGGCTCAAGTGAATGGACGGAATGCTATATCATGGGAAGAAAAGTTCAAGCTGGATGTATGGTATGTGGACAACCGCTCTTTGTACCTTGATGTTAAAATACTCTTTATGACTGTGTGGAAAACAGTAAAGCGTAAAGATATCAGTGAGGAAGGTCAGGCAACTATGAGTAAATTTATGGGGTCAGAGGATAATGTCTGAAAAAATGAGATTTGAAAATTGGCAGTATCCGGAAATAGAGGATGGAGTCCTTACAAAATATCAATGGTTGGTTCAACATTTAGCCGCATTTGAATTAGGGTACAAAACTGATATTGGCGCCTTCACCTATATCAATGCACGTTTTGGTGTAATCCTTGAGGATTCGGTGCAGATAGGTTCGCATTGTTCTATCTATTCCGTATCAACAATTGATAACAAACAGGGCGAGGTAGTTTTGAAAAAGAATTGTAAAGTAGGCTCGCATTCTACCGTTATGCCTGGAGTGACCATTGGTGAAAATTCAATTATTGGAGCGCATAGCTTTGTAACTTCTGACATTCCAGAAAATAGCGTGGCTGTAGGTGCTCCGGCAAAAGTTATTAAGAAAATATCTAAGGAATGAAGGTAAATTCAAGATAATAGGTAGTGACAGCAGTGATTTTTTATGAACAATAAACGAATTTTTCTATCCGCTCCTCATATGGGAGGTGAAGAACTGGACTTTGTCCGTGATGCCTTTTCTTCCAATTATATTGCGCCTGTTGGTCCACAGATAGATGCTTTTGAGCAGGAATTCGCGGAAATGGTTGGAGCAAAGTATGCCGCGGCAGTGACTACTGGAACGGCTGCGCTTCATCTTTTGTTACGCTATGTTGGCGTCGGGGCAGGAGATGAGGTGATTTGTTCGACCTTTACCTTTGTTGCCAGTGTTAGCCCAATAATGTATCAGGGGGGAATACCTGTATTTGTTGATTCTGATACTGTTAGTTGGAATATGGATCCTGCTTTACTTGCAGGTGAGCTTGAAAAACGTGCGGCAGAAGATCGTCTCCCGAAGGCTGTGGTACTTGTTCATTTGTATGGTCAGCCTGCTGATATTGATCCCATAAAAGAGGCATGTGACAAACATAATGTAGCATTGATTGAAGATGCTGCTGAGGCTTTGGGAGCAGAATACAAGGGGAAATCCCCGGGTACATTTGGAAAAGCGGGTTTTTATTCATTTAACGGCAACAAGATTATCACGACTTCAGGTGGTGGTATGATTGTATCCGACGATGAAGAATTGATCAAAAAAGTGAAGTTTTGGGCAACTCAGGCAAGGGATAATGCGGCGCATTATGAACATACTGAAATGGGCTATAATTATCGTATGAGCAATGTTCTGGCTGCTATTGGTCGTGGTCAGTTACGGGTTTTGGACGAACGGGTAGCAGGTAAACGGAAGATATTTGATTATTATCGTGAAGGTCTGAGTGATCTGCCGGGAGTTTCCTTTATGCCGGAGCCAGATTTTGCCCGTTCTACACGTTGGCTGACCTGTTTGACCATTGATCCGGATCAGGCAGGGATTGACCGGGATATAGTGATTCAGAAGCTTGAGGAAAACAATATTGAAGCTCGTCCTGCCTGGAAGCCCATGCATATGCAGCCCCTGTATCAGGATTGCCAAGTTGTTGGCGGACAGGTTGCGGAGGATATTTTTGCATACGGTCTTTGTTTACCTTCTGGTACCAGTATGACAGAGGAAGATTTAGCTCGCATAATAGCAGTGGTTCGTGGCTGCTGGGGGTAAACGGAGCTATCTAAATGCCTCCCGTGTTCGGTATTGTAAACAAAAGTTGTATTTTTTCCTTAAATGTTTATAATTGCAGACATGGATATGCTGAATGACATGGAAGCCTTGGGAAGGCAAATACGAGAGGCGCGAAAACAGCGAGGCTTGTTGCAATCAGATATTGCAAAA
>JAOZKN010000038.1 GCA_029935315.1 Desulfocapsa sp.
CTTAGCCATTTATCATAGTCTTTTGTTGGCAACAGTAAACAATATGTTTCTACACTACTCAGAAAAAGCTGCCCTGAAGTGGAAAGACCAGGAAGTTAGCTATCCTGCTCTCCAGCAGAAGGTACATCAGTACTCCCAACTATTTTCAGAAGAGACGAAAAGAGTTCTTATCTTCTCTGAAAACAGGCTGGAATGGGTGTACAGTTTTTACGCCAGCTGGCGCAATTGCTGTGCAGTTGTCCCCGTTGATTACCTGTCAACCATTGAAGAAGTTTCGTACATTGTTGAGGATAGCGTTCCTGAGGTCTTTTTCTGCTCCCGCGAGCGAGAGCCACTCCTGAGAAAGCTTGCCCAGTCCCTTACGTACAAGCCCCAAATACTGGTTTTTGAAGATATTGAAAAATCAAAGCCAGTAAAGACTCAGCCCCCGGCCCCGGATGATGCTGAGAGCGTTGATCTCAATGCCACGTCCCTGATCATATACACATCAGGAACGACCGGCACCCCCAAAGGGGTCATGCTCTCCAATGAAAACATCTTAGCCAACATTGACGCTGTCAGCCACGGTGTCCCCATATACTCAAGAGATGAACGGGTGATGCTCCTCCTCCCCCTCCATCATATCTTCCCCCTGCTCGGATCACTGGTTGCACCCCTGTATGTAGGGGCAACCGTTGCCATCTGCCCATCACTACAGTCTGCAGACATTATAAAAACCCTCCAGGAAAACCGGATCACCATCCTTATCGGAGTGCCCAGGCTGTACAAAGTGATCAGCAAGGGAATCATTGACAAGATCAACCAGAAGAAGATTGCCCGCCTGCTCTTTGCCCTTGCAGAAAAAATCGGCTCGGCCTCCTTTTCCCGAATGGTATTCAGCAGTGTCCACAAAAAATTCGGTGGTAAACTCAAGTATCTGGTGGCAGGTGGTGCTGCCCTTGATCCTGAGGTCGGCAGAATTTTCACCACCCTGGGTTTTGAAATTCTCGAAGGCTTTGGAATGACCGAAGCCGCGCCCATGATCACCTTTACCCGCCCAGGTCATGTGACCATTGGTTCGGCCGGTACCGCCATGAGCTGTACTGCAATCGAAATCCGTGACGGGGAAATTGTGGCAAAGGGAAAAAACATCATGCAGGGTTACCTCAACCGGCCACAGGAAACCGATGATGTGCTCAAAGACGGCTGGCTCTACACCGGAGACTTAGGACGCCTGGACGATAAGGGCCGGATCTTCATAACGGGGCGAAAGAAAGAGATTATTGTTCTGCCAAGTGGCAAAAACATCAATCCGGTTTTAATTGAGCAAAAGCTTGAGCAGCCAGGAAACTGTATCAATGAGGTTGGTGTGTTCGTCAAAGATGATGTGCTGCAGGCGGTTATCAGGCCGGATTTTGTCAAAATAAGAGAACAGGAAATTACAGATATTGATGATTTTTTCCGCTGGAAAGTTATCGATAGCTACAACAAGGCCGTCTCGCCCTCAAAACGTCTTCTCACCTTTACTCTTATCGATGAAGAGCTTCCCAAAACCAGGCTCTCAAAAATCCGCCGTTTTCAACTGCCTGAACTGGTTGGCAGCAGAGAATCCCGGAAGAGCGAGGCAATGCAGCCGGATTTTGAAGAATATTTGATCATTAAAGGCTTTATTGAAAAACAGACGGATAAGAAGATCCTCCCTGACGACCACCTGGAAATAGACATTGCTCTGGATTCACTTGACCAGCTGAGCCTGCTCTCGTTTCTACAATCAACATTTGGTGTGGAGATCAGCGAAAACAAACTGATGACCCACCAGACAGTCCGTATACTCAGTGAATTTGTCCAGGAGAAGAAGGAAAAGATCAGCCTTGAGCTGATGAACTGGAAAGATATCCTCAAAGAAAAGGTAAATCTGCCCCTGCCAAGAACCTGGATCACAGTCAACGTGTTTACCAAGATCAGCAAGATATTCTTTACAATGTATTTTCGCTTCAAGGGAAGCGGCCAGGAGAACCTGCCGGCCACGGCCTGTATTATCGCCCCTAACCATCAGAGTTTCTACGACGGATTACTGGTAAGCTCCCTGCTCAAAGGACAGGTGGCGAAAAAAACCTACTTTTATGCCAAGAAAAAACACGTGAACAACCCCCTGCTCCGTTTTCTCGCGGACAGAAACAACATCATTGTGGTTGATATAAACTCCGGCCTGCGAGAATCTATCCAAAAACTGGCCGAAGTCCTGAAGAAAGGGAAAAACATCATGATATTCCCGGAAGGAACCAGGAGTAAAGACGGAAACCTGGGAGATTTCAAAAAACTGTTTGCCATTCTCAGTAAAGAGCTGGCTGTACCGGTGGTTCCGGTCACCATCAATGGTGCCTACCAGGCACTGCCAAAAGGTGCTCTTATCCCCAAGCCATTCCAGCAGATATCCGTTACCTTTCAGCAACCGGTCTTCCCCGGAGAATACAGCTACGAATCCATCACTGAGCAAGTACACAGGCAGGTGGAAAAGAGCCTACGCCCGTAAAACCAGCCACTTTTGCTATTCATCAAAGACTTTCCGTATCTCACGAGCCAGTTTATTGATGGAAAGCGGTTTCATCAGGAAGCCATTCAGTCCCATGGCTATAGCTTTCTCTTTATCAACCACAGAACTATATCCTGTGCAGAGAATGACAGGTAATCCCGGATAGAGCGTCTGAATTCTATCTGCCAGCTCAGTTCCCGGCATATGGGGCATTGACTGGTCGGTGATAACCAGGTCGATAGCACCTCCTTTGCTCTCAAGTATTTGCAAAGCTTCCTTGCCGGACGAACAGGATGAGACAGAATAGCCCAGATAATTAAACATCAACTCCGCAAGATTCCGTAACGCTTCCTCGTCATCCACAAAAAGAATATGTTCACTGCCGCCCGGTGGAGAAACGGCAGCAGCGTCCTTTGTCGGCTGCGCCTTGTGCACCACGGGCAGCAGAACACTAAAAGTAGTCCCGATCTCCGGGGCACTCTTCACAGAAATAAAACCGCCAATGCCCTTGATAATGCCATGCACCACAGAAAGGCCAAGCCCTGTACCATGTTCTTTTTCTTTGGTGGTGAAAAAGGGGTCGAAAACCTGAGCCGCAGTTTCTTTATTCATACCGCAGCCATTATCCTGCACCACAAGTTTAAGATACGCCCCCGCCTCCAGGTTCGGGATGTTTTCCAATTGATCCGGCCTGACAGTATAGCTATCAAGGTGAACGGATATGATTCCTTTCTCATTGGGAAGGGAATGGAAGGCGTTGGTACAAAGACTGGTAATCACCTGATGAAGTTCAGTGGGATCAATCTTTACCATGATATCTCTTTCATCAATAGACTGTTTGAGTTCTACAGATGCGGGAAGAGTTGCCCGAAGCAGCATAAGGGTTTCCTTGACGATAACTGCAGCGTGTATTGGATACCCCTTTTTCGTTGATTTACGACTGAAAGCCAGAATTTGCAGCACGAGATCTTTAGCCCGGTTGCTGGCTTTTTTGATCTGACGTAAACTCTCCGTAACCTCTTTATCCTGATCCGATTTAAGCAGAACAAGATCAGCATACCCCATAATGGCTGCCAGGATATTGTTAAAGTCATGGGCTATACCACCAGCCAGGGTACCAATGGCTTCCACTTTTTGCGCATGATGCAATGCAGCAGTTTTCTTCTCCACCTCTTCTTCCAGGTAATCCTGGCAATGCTTGTTTTCATTGATCAGGCGTCTTCGTTCCAGTGCCCGCCCAACCGCATGTTTGAGCAGAACCACATCGGCAATGGGAGTGGTCACATAATCCCAGGCACCAAGAGTTAAAGCCTTGATGGCATCATCCAGTGTTCCTATATCTGAGACGATGATGACAGAAGTCTCAGGCGATTCATTATTGATAGCAGCAAGAACCTCCAGACCATCCAGTTTTGGAAGGCGCAGGCCGGTAAGAACCAGATCCGGAGATGCACGCCTGAATATCTCCAGTCCTTCCTGCCCATCTTCGGCCTGAAGTATTTTATCTTCACCGGAATCCTGTAAATAAGTGACAATTCCACTGCGAACCAGCGGGTCACTTTCAATGATTAAGAGAGTAGACATAAAAATACGGTTGATGTTGTATTTAATTCTTCCAGCAAAAAGATCCCACTTTCAGTTAATCACAGGAAAAACTTTTTGAAAAGTAATTATACAAGGAACCGGGAAAGATGAATTGCATAACCCTGGAAACGTAAAAGCCAGGCAATAAAAAGACTTGCACCTTAACGTTCTTTATTCGATGAGAGTAAGATGGCAAGCCAACGGTTGTCCTCACTGCCCTCCAAAGCAATACGAACGGTCATGGTCAGTGGAACAGAGAGCAGCATACCAACAGGCCCCAGCACCCATCCCCAAAATGCCAGAGAAATAAAAACAACCAGCACTGAAAGGCCAACACCTTTGCCCATCACCCGTGGTTCAAGAATAGAGCCAATAACAATATTGATAAGCAGGTAAAATCCCCCGACAATAAGTGCAGAGCGTGGCCCGAACTGAACCAGTGCCAGAAGCACAGCAGGAATTGCAGCCAGGATAGAGCCAATATTGGGTATAAAGTTTAGAAGAAAAGCTACCACACCCCACATTTTCGCATAATCTATGCCCTGCAGAGAAAGGAAGGCTGCCACAAGAACCCCTGTGAGTAAACTGGTGAGCGTTTTAATTCCGAGATAACGGTTTACTCCATTTGCTATTTCTCTGTATTTTTCAAGGGCCATTGACTGCTCACCTTGAATGGCCATCAACTTTGCCGGAAAACCAGCAGCTTCCGAAAGAATAAAAAAGAAGGTAAGAAAGATGACAAAGGCATTGGTAATCATACCACCCAGACCGTTTAAGGTGTTGGCTGCCAGTCTGAGGAGTTTTCCGGGATTAAACACGTCAGTTACGATTGAGCGATCCAGGTGAATCCCGGAGCCCTCCAGCCATTGCCACAGCCCTCCACTCTGTTCAAGGAGACTTTCCTGGTAAGCAGGAACATTCCTTGTGAAATCGGCAATAGAAGTGCCTATAAGCGTAACAAGAAAAATCCAGCCGCTCACTATTGTGAAAATAAGAAGGAGGAGACCAATGAGTTCAGGAACACCTTTACTCTGCATCCAGAACAGGGGTGGCGCACAGATTATTGCCAGAAAAACAGCAAGCAGAAAAGGAACCACCAGTGGAGAAGCCGCCTTCATTCCAGCCACAACAATGACAAATGCCGCTATATTAATAAGAGGACTGTTACGAACTGAAAGAGGAGTCATGGATAATAAATGTGGCCAAATGAATGGAAATCGCTTATTTTTCCGGTAATTTGTTAGAAGCTACAACATTCACTTTCTATCCTACCAAGTAAACCATGAAAAATACAAAGCTTTTTTTCGTATTTATCCTTATCTTTTTTCTTTCCGCCTGTACCTCGTCAGAGGTCGTCTACGAAGGAATCAAACACCCGCAAACAGATAGTGTACAGGTAAGCTTTGAGGAGAGCAGTATCCCGGATGATTGTTCTGCTTTTGCCCATCTGCTCCTGAACACAAAAATGCATTCCAATGGTGAAGAAATTGCCCACATCATCCAGGAAGAGGCAAAATCCAAGGGAGCCAACCGCATCCTTATTGGCATGAGCCGTGAAGTGATGGATGAAGAGTTGGAAACGGACAGGTTTGACTACTATGGCCCTGACTACAGCTATACCTTTCACAGGGCCTGGCTTGGATGGAAATTTGGTTTTGATGAGTGGAATGAAGGGGACAGGCTGGTAGGTCTTGGTGCAAATGTATGGGGAGACAGCAGTATAACCTTCCGTCAGACCTTACTGGTTCAGGCTGTATTCTTACGTTGCGGAGCGAGCAACTAGGAGTCGGTAAGATCCTGACAATTTTCATCAATCCACCTTTCCACCTCCACAATCCGCTGCGGCAACTCCCCCAGACGACTGGCAAGTGCAGCAATATCATGATCACGGGTCAGAAGCTCAAACTCAAGGGCCAGATTTGAAAGACGCCAGGCAAAGACCGTGGCGCAGGCACCTTTCATGCCATGACAGACATCCTGCAGTTGTTTACTGTCCCCATCCTGAATCCCTTTTTCCAGAGCCCTGTGCCATTTGGGCCCGCTGGCCTGACACAGGTGGCGAAGCAGCTGCAGCACAATCTCCCGCTTACCATTACAGTTCTTTGTCAGCCGCTGAATATCCAATACAATATCAGGGTGATCGGTCATGTCAGATACTTGAAGAGGCATGATACATTCCCGCGTGAACAAGGTGTAAAAAGAAATATTTTTTGCCGGACCCTAACAGATCCGGCCCCAGACAAACGTGAAACACAAGCTACCAGACAGCACGCAAGCCTTCCTGCTTGCGCAGCTGGTCAATTCTCCGTTCAAGATCAATTCGCCATTCCGCATGAATTCGTGCCGCAGACGGTGCAATCAACTCCGGCAGGCCATATACCAGCCTGTCAGAGGCTCTACTTGCCTCTATAACCGCTTCAATGGATCTGGCGCCAAACTTATAACGACTGAGCAGAAGGCGGAGAAGGAGGCCAGAAGTCTTTCGAGCGGCTGTTTTCCAATGGGTATCCATCTGATGGGCAATGATAAAAGCTCTTTTCAGGAGAATTCGTCGCAACTCTTCAATATCATCAACACTGGCCGAATCACGTAACAGAATATCCGGGATTTCAATACCATCAATATCAAGGACAACTCGCAGGCGACTCATAAAATCAGGAATTTTTAAAGTCTTCATGATGGCCAGCTCTTTGGGGTCAGACGGATCAAGTAATTTTTCCATACCAGCCCAGCTGGCCTTCACCCCGCCGGCAAAGACAAAAATCGCACGACCAATAAAATGCGGAATACCATTTACATAGGTGACACCGTCCTGCATGGAGGGCAGAAAATATCGTAAATAGCCGAATTCATTACCATCATAGCGGCAATCAAATTCATCCCAGAAAACAATGGGAACCTTGCCTCTGGCAACGGCTGCACGAACGGGCTCAATGGCCGAATTGATTTCATCAGGAGATGCAAACTGGGTCAGATTAAATTCAAAAAAGTCAAAAGGATCACCTTCATACCCATTCGAAATAACGCGTGCGACCTCTTTCACTGCAAAAGATTTCCCTGATCCGGGAGGACCAAAGACACCAAGACAAAGCGGGCGCAGAACACTTTCTTTGGACACATAGGAGTCCATAACATTCTGCAGAGTAATCACCGGGTCTATCTCCGCAGGATCAGTGGTTCGCAAGTGCCCTACCTGAAAAATAGGCAGATTACCAAACCCATCCTTTCGGTTCACTTCTTCTTTCAGATCGTGGAGAACACTGACTATTTCGTCCATATAGCCATGCGATCCACCGACAGAAGGCGTTTCAAGGGCAGAGTGAGATTTACGAAAAGAGAAGAAACTGCGCAGGGCTCGTTTTTTCTCCTCCGACCAGGTCTGTGCAGCAACAAGATCAATAACTGCTTCGAAATCTGACGAGAGAGGGGGCAACTCAAAGAAAGATGGAGACGGCCCGCAATCCATAAAAGAACAGGCGTAGCCACCGGGAAAACTCTTGGCAAAATCAAGATTTGGAAACTCAAGGGTCTCCTTAAAATAGTAGCCATGGGTATAGAGCTGATCCCAGTTATTCATCACCCGTTTTGAAAAATCGAAAAAATAGTGTCGCCCAAAGTTAAACTCACCAAAACGCAAGGCATCCATGGTCAGCATTGCAGGGAGCAGGGTATCATAACAGGGCACAGACCCACGCCGACGCGGAGAGCTTTTTTCCGGCAGACAGCCTTGACGATGCCTGAAAAAAATTGCTTCCGGCCCTATATACAAGAGTCCGTGTGGATACATCTCCACCATAATATGACAATAAAACTTTCTTCTCCTTTTATCCCAGAGCCCGACTTCATCTGTACGAAGAGCGCGCAGGCTCATGGCCACGATTGTTTCCCAGTTCACAGAACAATCCATTTCCATACGGGTGGTTTCAAGGTCTGACAGCCGGCAAAAGAGAACAAATCGTTCTTTCAACTGCTGCGCCCATCGTCCCCAGTGTGCTACACTTATGCCCATGGCAATGGCCCAGAGGCCGGGATTACGATCCAAATCATCCTGTGTAAGTTCGGGTGGATGGCCGGAGTCATCAATAACGACCAATCCGTTGCAGTTGGAGAACATATCCCGATTGGAATCATCCACCGCAAAATCTTCAGCGGCACTTGAGCGTCCGCCAGCGGGGAGATACTGATTGACCATAAACCAACCGTGATCTTCCCGTTCAACACTGGTATTTTTATACTTCCTGAAAATCTGGAAAACATCCTTCTGCTCACCATAGGTGATGGAATGAATCCTGGGACTCATATCTGACTCTGACACATAGGAGGCGAGCCAGGTCATTAACTGTTCAAGACGTCCATATTCGATGGAAACGTCCCCCGCCATCAATTCAATATGATCTCCGGGGTTGTAACCATAGGCCGGCAAATTCCCCTCTTCCAGCAAACTCACCTGTTTAATGGGCAAATTACGAATTTTAACGTTGGATCCCAGAAGGGTGATTTTCTGATCATATTCAGACATGAGTGTTACTCTCCTGTGCAAAAACAAAAAAGGGAAGGCAAAGCCTCCCCTGTGTTTTTATCGCATCTGGTTTCTATAACAGACCAGACTTCTCCAGGGCAATCACAGCCCCCTTGTAGGATATGACAATCACGGCCACATAGCCCAATAACATTAAAGTGGTCATATAATTCTCCTTAGCGTCTAATACGCTTCTTCATCTGTAGCTTCATCAGTGGTCAGTTTCCTGGAATCCATCAACTTCCAGAGGTAGGCAACATAGGCAACAACCCCGGGAATGGCTAAAGCCACATAGGTCATGGTCACCAGCGTATAAAGACTGGAAGACGCATTGTATATGGTAAGACTTGACTGCAGGTCATAGGTTGAAGGATAAAAGGCCGTACCATTAAAAGCTGGCAGACAGAGAACGGTCAAGCCAACAAGCACGGTACCAAATCCAGCAAACCAGATGCCTTTGCTGCTGTTTTTAAATGCACCAGCACGCACACCCCATATCACCAGACCAATTCCACCAAGAAGCATAAGCAGAAGATGCGGCAGGGCAAGCAGGTTGAAGAAATATTTAAAGGAAACCATGGAGACAACACCGTCCTCATCCACACCAAAACCTTTCCTCAGGAGGATTGAAACAACCACAAAGAGAAGAAATGGCAATGCACAGAGAAAGTTTGTCCAGACGGCCTTCCGCAACCGTTCTTCCAGGGCCGCCATGGGAGATAGTTCCAGGTTGTTCAACAGATAAAGCGCGCCCAGAACCCGTGCATTAAAGACCAGAAACAGTCCCAACGAAAGATTGAAAAGGGAAAAGGCAGCTTCAAGGCCACGGAGATTGACCCCGCCAAGGGTATATTCCCAGGTCACCTGATTCATTTCGTTTAATGAAAAACTGGAACCGGTATAAAAAGTACCAACTGCTGCACCAATGAGCAGTACACCAACACTGCCGTTTATAAACATAAACAGTTCATAGGTTTTTCTGCCCCAGACATTGCCTGGTTTTGTGCGGTACTCATAACTCACTGCCTGAATAATAAAGGTAAAAAGGATAAGAACCCATACCCAGTAAGCACCGCCAAAACTGGTGGCGTAAAATTTTGGAAAGGAAGCAAATAAGGCCCCGCCAAATGTTACCAGAGTTGTGAATGTAATCTCCCATTTACGCCCAAGAGAGTTTACGATCATTGCACTTTCCGCATCGGTTTTCGCCACCTGCCAAAGGAGAGTCTGTCCCCCTTGCACAAAGTTGAGAAAGAGAAAAAGTGCGCCCAGAAGGGCACAAATAACCCACCAGAGTTGTTGCAGTGTCACATAATCTAAATTTGATATCATTTTAATGGCCCTCCGGTCCCGTGGAAATCTGTCTCAGCATAATAAAAATTTCAGCAATAAGCAGCATGGTAAAAACCACTGCAAACATGGCAAACGTTATCTGCACAGACATGGTCGAAAGGTTTGTAGTAGCGATTTTCACAGGCATCA
This sequence comes from Desulfocapsa sp., assembly GCA_029935315.1. Lineage (GTDB taxonomy): Bacteria > Desulfobacterota > Desulfobulbia > Desulfobulbales > Desulfocapsaceae > Desulfocapsa. The sequence goes on from JAOZKN010000038.1 coordinate 10,098, forward strand.
ATCCCTGAATCGCCCATGGCTGACGACCAACCTCCGCCGTAACCCAACCCGCCTGCTGGGCAAGTAGCCCAAGAAATGCTGTGGAGAGTCCAATGGGCAGCAACCAGCGTTTTTCTGTAACCTGTCCTTTAAGAGTAAAGAAAAGAAAGGCACCAAAAATAACCGGAAAGAGTGAGCCCAGAACTGCCATAATATGAAAAGAATTAAAAACAATATTAACGGGGGGAACGGCCTCCTCAGGTGTATCCAGATAGCCATATCCCATATATTTCTGATTCACGTTAAAACGTGTAAGAGCAGCTTCTGCGGCCTCTTCATCACCAACCTTTTTCGCCTTTTTGAATGCAGCAAGATCCGTAAGGGCATATTTTCCTTTCTCCATCATGGTGTTAACACCCATGATGTTTTCTTCTTCATTGCCCCAGACCAGATCGTCAATTCCCGGTACAAAAGAACCAAACTCACGATTGGCAAGCAGGGACAATACCTGGGGAATTTTCACTTCGAGAAGAAAAGCATCCTGCAAATCCCCGGGATCTTTTGCATCATTAATAATTCCCATGGCCACGATTCCGGCACCACGCTCACCTGTATACAAGCCTTCCATCGCCGCAAGCTTCATGGGCTGCTTTTGAGCAACTTCATAAGCTGCCTCATCCCCTGTAAAACCGACAAAGCAGGACGCTACCAGGCCAAACACGGAGGCCACAACGATTGATTTTTTTGCCATTTCCACATGTTGCTTTTTGAACAGGTACCAGCAGGAGACCGACAAGACAAAGGCCGACGCCATGACAAAGCCGGAAGATGAGGTATGCGTCATTTTTGAGATGGCCACCGGATTAAACACAACCTCAGCGAAATTCTGCATCTCAAATCGTGCCTGCTCCGGATTAAAAGCCATACCAACGGGATTTTGCATCCAGCCATTGGCAACGAGAATCCAGACAGCCGACAGGTTGGACCCCACGGCAACCATCCAGGTGGAGAAACAGTGAAAACCTTTTGAAACCCGATCCCAGCCAAAAAACATCACGGCAAAGAACGTGGCTTCCATAAAAAAGGCAAAAATTCCTTCAATGGCCAGGGGTGCCCCAAAAATATCACCCACCATCCAGGAATAATTGGACCAGTTGGTTCCAAATTCAAACTCCAGAATAATTCCGGTCGCCACGCCAATGGCAAAGTTAATACCAAACAGGGTCATCCAGAACTTTGTAATGGTTTTCCATTGCTCATCGCCCGTCTTAAGATAAATAGTCTCAAAAAAAGCACAAAGAAACGACAAACCCAGGGTCAGCGGGACAAAGATCCAATGATACATGGCCGTGAACGCAAACATCGCTCGAGACCAGTTCACCAGACTGGGATCCACATCAATCATCTTTTCCTCCTTAAATTGAAGTAATTAATTAAAAAGTATTATTTTCTGCAGCTCGCATTGTGATCTGTTCGAGGACATGATCGGCTCGCTGCTCGTCTGTTTCAAAATTATGTTTCAGATAGTTAGGGAAAAAGAAAAGCTTTAACACTGCAAACATCACCAGCAGTTTAATAAAAATAATTTTCCACAAGGTTTTCCCCACGGTCATGTTTTTAAAGCCATCACGGTAGAAACTGAAAATTTTCACAGGTGCTTCAAGCATTGCTCACCCTCACAGGAAAAATCGGAATACACGATTCATTTTCAGAAAGTTGGGCCAGACTGACGGCCGCAAGGGTCTCCCGCAGCTGACTGCTTGCCTTTTCCCATACTTTATGGACACTACAGTTTTTACTTACCGAACAACTACTCGGACGATCAACACACTCGTTAAGTGATATTTCCCCTATCATCACCTCGACAATCTGGAGCAGGGAGACCTCCGCCGCCGGCTTGAGTAAAGAATAGCCACCTTTTGGTCCCTGTGTAATGACAATGAGCCGGGCCTTGGACAATTGCTGAACAATCTTGGCCAGGAAGTAGGAGGGGATCTCTGTCCGCTCTGCAATTTCCTGTTTGGAAACCAGAACACCATGCCCCTTATACGCCAGATAAACCATACACCTCACAGCATATTCTCCAGCTCGTGTCAACCTCATACATTCTCCGAAAGATAAATAAGATATTTAATATCTTATTTATCACGCACGAGAGCTATGTCAAATCTTTTTTATACCACACAGCCAGTAATCCAGATTTCCACCAGAAGTATTTTGCGCGACAACAATGCCTTAGCTCTTCTTATTCAATAGAATTTCTTCGTCTTCCAGGATCTTCATTAAGATATCAACCAGAAAGGGATCAAACTGGCTGCCAGTAGACGCACAAAGCTCTTTTTTGACAGCAGTTATGCTTTTCTTCTTCCTTTTGGCCACAGGTGCAGCCATGGCCACAAAGGCATCAACCAATGCAAAAATTCTGGCGGCCATGGGTATCTCATGTCCTTTTAATCCGGCAGGATATCCTGATCCATCGTAATGTTCGTGGTGAGAATAAAGAATTGTACGCTCATAAGCGAAGAAATCAAACATGGTGGTCAGTTCACGAAGCATAAGAGGCTGATCAAGCAGCATTTCTTCCTGCTCACTGTTCAGCGGCCCTTCAGTTTCAAGAGAAGAATCACGAATATAGCAACGAAACAGATCATGTAACTTAACAGCTCGACGGCAGGAATGAATAAGCTGATCTGGCAGACTCAATTTATCCCCCAGTCGATCAAGAACTTTCAAAAATAATGCATTTCGATCTCCCAGAAGATCATATTCCCGGGTCTGAGAATGCACCATGGCCTCAAAAGAAGCCAGTGTCATGGATCGTGCCTTTTCAATGGTGGCGTTGAGATTTCCCTGCCGGCGGCGATCAATCATGTCACTCAAGGGGACTCCACTCTCTCCATGATCAGCACCACTGGAAAGATGGTAATGTACTACCCTGTTTCTTCCTTCCGCTTTAGCCTCATACAAGGCACTATCCACACAGTCAACAACCACTCTGGAAGCAGCCGTTTTCTCACCAAAACCGGAATACACACCAATGGATACGGTGACAAAACGTTTACAGCGATCATCATCAAATGGAGTGGAGGCAATGACCTCTCTGATCTTTTCAGCAACGATACTTGCCCGGTCACCACCGGTATTGGGTAGAATAATAATAAATTCTTCCCCACCATAACGGCCGAAAATATCAGTATCCCGCAAGCGGCCCTTTACTCTTGTGGAGAATTCCTGCAGCACAAAATCGCCAAAGGGATGTCCACAGGTATCGTTCACATCCTTGAAAAAATCCAGATCGAGAAGAAACACAGACAGGGATGTATTGTAACGTCTGGCCATGGAGACTTCACGGGAAAGCTGGTCAAGCAGGTAATTGTGATTATAGAGACCAGTTAAACTGTCGCGAATAGCTCGTTCTTCGAGTTTGAGGTTTTGTTCTTGTATTTTAGCGGTGGCCAGGACAAGCTGCCGCTGTCTGGAGTCCAGCTCAAGAAAAACTTTCACCTTGGCAAGAAACACTGCCGGCTGAAGAGGCTTGTACACAAAATCTACGCACCCGGCCGCGTAGCCCTGTTCCTGTAAGACAAGGGCATCTGATTTTTCTGCCTGGAAAATAATCGGGATATACCGGGTCTTTTCATTCTTACCCAGCTCCACCGCCAGTTCAAAGGGTGACGCATCGTCCCGAGTTACCATCATAAGGATCAGAGCAAAATCATATGTAAGAGCCAGCACTGCTACATCATTTGTCGACGGGGCAATGACCACTGCCACATCCAGATTCCGTAAAGCGTGTCTGACACTTACCTGATTTACAGAATCAGAATCAACGAGCAGAATAGATTGCTTTGTTTTATCAGCCATTAAGGGTTTCGTATTCCTGTTATTTTTCAAAAAAATACCTCTTTAAACGCTATCACAAAAAAGTATTATCGCAAAAGAGAACTTCAGTAAATCATTTTTTTTCTTCTCTTTTCCGATAAAACTTCGCCCTACATTTCACTTGACATACGCAGGAAGCAAGCTATAAACAGACGGAGTAACAATGTTACTGGGAAATACAAAAACTCGCCACAAGTACACATTAACACAACACAACAGCTAGATAATCACAGTAACGATGATAAACAACCCGCCAGCACACACCCTGAAAACCGGCAAGAAACCGGACTTTCGCGACCGTCTGGGGAAAACCATCCTTCAGGTGTTCTCCGAGTCCGACTTCCATACCGTTGGTATCAGGGACATTGCCAGGCATGCTGGCGTAAGTTTCACCACTATTTACAAACATTACGGCAGTAAAGAACAGCTTGTATTTGCCTTTGTCGATATCTGGATGGGAAAGCTGACCGACCGAATTATTGACCATCTGCAGGGCATGGCAGACCTTAAAGAAAAACTCCGCAAAATTTTCTGGCTGCAGCTGGATTACTACGAACGCCATGATGATTTTGCCAGGATAATTTTCCTTACCCTCCCCATGAAAACCTGGATGAGTGACGAAAGCTTTGAACAGCCCCGGATGTTTAATCTCCTTATGGATGTCTTACGACAGGGCCAGGAAGAGGGCATCCTGAACGACAAGGTGGACACCCGTATTCTACTCGACTTTATGATGGGCTTTGTCCAGCGCAGCTTTATGATGTGGATACAAAGAGGCCAGAAAGAAGCACTGACAGACCAGACAGACGTGATGTTTAATATGGTCTGGCAGGGCATGGTAAAACCTGAAAACTTGGATGGCTAAGTATTTATACCCTTTGTTCGGGTGAAAAACTCCAAAGGCGAGACTCCGGATGAAGAGTTTTTATGACGCCATCAACAATAGCACTTGAGGAACAACATGGCACAATTCAATTCATTATTTCAACAATCCATCAACAAGCCTGAAGAATTCTGGGCTGAAGCAGCCAGTGGCATTGACTGGATCAAAAAATGGGACAAGGTTCTGGACAGTACAAGACCTCCCTTCTACCGCTGGTTTGCAGGTGCTACCATGAACACCTGTTACAACGCAGTGGATCGCCATGTTGAAGCTGGACGCGGTGAGCAGATTGCCATTATCTACGATTCTCCGGTCACAGACACCGTACGCAAGATAAGCTACAAAGAACTGCAGGATGATGTTGCCCGTTTTGCCGGCGGCCTGAAAAGCCAGGGAGTGAGCAAAGGCGACACCGTTATCATCTATATGCCCATGATTCCTGAAGCTGCCGTTGCCATGCTGGCTTGTGCCCGAATTGGCGCTGTACACTCAGTGGTCTTTGGTGGCTTTGCCGCCAGTGAGCTTGCCATCCGCATCGACCATGCCCGTCCCAAAATCCTGGTCAGTGCCTCAGGTGCCGTGGAAGGTAAAAAGACAATCGCCTACAAGCCCCTTGTGGACAAAGCCCTTGAGCAATGCGAACACCAGGTGGAATCATGCATCATCTTCCAGCGTGACGTTGTCAAAGCGGATATGCAGGAGGGGCGTGATCACGACTGGCTGGAACTTGTAAAAACATGTGAACCTGCCGAATGTGTGGAAGTTGCAGCCACAGATCCACTCTATATCCTTTACACCTCAGGGACAACGGGAATGCCAAAGGGTGTTATGCGAGACAACGGCGGACATGCCGTGGCCTTGTACTGGTCCATGAAGAATATCTACGACATTGATGCGGGTGATGTTTTCTGGTCCGCTTCCGATGTGGGCTGGGTTGTTGGACATTCTTATATTATCTACGGACCGCTGTTGAAGGGCGCCACCACCATTATCTACGAAGGAAAGCCCATCGGCACTCCCGATGCCGGAGCCTTCTGGCGGGTTATTTCAGAACATAAGGTAAAAACCCTGTTCACGGCCCCCACCGCATTTCGGGCCATTAAGAAAATGGATCCCGAGGGAAAACTCATCGGCCAGTATGATATGTCTTCTTTTGAAGCCCTCTATCTGGCAGGAGAACGCCTTGACCCCGACACCTACCACTGGGCGGCAGATCTCCTGCACGTACCCATCATCGATCACTGGTGGCAGACGGAAACCGGCTGGGCCATTGTTGCCAACTGTCGCGGCATTGAAGATATGGAAGTAAAAGCAGGCTCCCCGTCTCTTCCTGTTCCCGGATATGACGTACGTGTGGTCAGCAATGACGGGGACGAGCTCCCCGCAGGAGAAGAGGGTAACATTGTTATCAGGCTTCCCCTTCCTCCGGGAACACTGGCCACCTTGTGGCGCAATGAAGATCGTTTTCTCTCCTCCTATATGACCACATTCCCCGGCTACTACGAGACCAGTGATGGTGGTTTTATCGATAAAGACGGATATGTCTTTGTTATGGGTCGTATGGACGACGTTATTAATATTGCCGGCCATCGCCTGTCAACCGGAGCCATGGAAGAGGTACTGGCAACACACCCCGATGTGGCAGAATGTGCTGTTATTGGTACCCATGACCAGCTGAAAGGTCAGCTGCCTCTGGGACTCTTTGTGTTAAAAGACGGCGTTAATCGTGATTCCGAAGAGATCAAAGCGGAACTGGTAAAGATGGTGCGCGAAGAGATTGGTGCCATTGCCTGTTTGCGTGAGACCTCAGGAGTGAATCGTCTGCCCAAAACACGATCCGGAAAAATTTTACGGGGAACCATGCGCGCCATTGCCAACGGCAAAGAATATAACATGCCGTCCACCATTGACGACCCCACCAGCCTTGACGAGATCACGGATGCGTTACAGGATATGGGATACCCGAAAAAATGAAAATTCATGAGTACCAGGCAAAATCATTATTCAGAAAAGCCGGAATTGCTGTGCCCGAAGGAACAACCTGCACAGCAAAAGAAGACATAGCGGCACTGATTGCGAATATGAAGATGCCAGTAGTGGTCAAAGCACAAATCCTTGCCGGAGGACGGGGCAAGGGTGGCGGGGTTATCCTTGGCAAAACAAAAGCGGAAGTTCAGACCGCTGCTGAAAAAATTCTTGGTATGCAACTGGTAACCAGACAGACAGGAGAGGCCGGAACAAAAGTTAAAACCATCCTCCTTGAACAGGGAGTAGCAATCGCCAGAGAACTTTACCTCTCCCTGCTGGTTGACCGGGATCGCTGCGGCATCGTCATCATTGCCAGCCAGGATGGCGGCATGGACATTGAGACCGTGGCAGCCGAAACACCGGACCGTATTATCAAGGTGCACATCAACCCGCTGCTTGGCTTGCAGGGCTACCAGATCCGGGAACTGATTTTTGGCCTTGAACTCAGCACACCTGTGGCCGGAGAATTTGCGGCTCTTGTCAAAAAGCTCTACGCCCTGTTTACGGAGTACGATGGTTCCCTTGTTGAAATAAATCCTCTGGTAATCACCAGAGACGATAAAGTCATGGCACTTGATGCCAAGATGGACGTTGACTCCAACAGCCTCTTTCGCCATCCTGACATTAAAGCAATGCACGACAGCAGCGAAGAGGATGAGCTGGAAGTTGCAGCTGCTGCCCACGGCCTCAACTATATTCGTTTAGACGGAAGCATCGGCAGCATGGTGAATGGTGCGGGGCTTGCCATGGCAACCATGGATCTTATCAAACAGGCAGGGGTCGAGCCCGCAAACTTCCTTGACGTAGGAGGTGGAGCCAGTGCCGAGATGGTTGAAAACGGTTTTCGTATCCTCCTCAGTGACAGCAATGTGCGTGGTATTTTTATCAACATTTTTGGCGGGATCCTTCGTTGCGATGTCCTGGCAGAAGGTGTCGTTGCTGCTGCCAGAAAAGTTCAGCTGACGCTTCCGGTTGTGGTACGCATGGAAGGTACCAACGTGGAAGAAGGGCGCAGAATTCTGGCTGAATCTGATCTTACGTTCAACAACGCAACCGATCTTAACCATGCAGCAGAACTTCTTGCCGCAATCTAATGGACAACAGGGCCAAAATGCGAAATTCCATCTCTTTTTTACTGTGCTTCCTGGGTATTCTTCTCTTCCCTTTGCAGAGCAGCGCAAAGCTGGTTATTGCCGACGGCGGAGCATCTGGCTATTTAATGGAGAACAATCTTTCCGCCACCACTCTGGCGGTGGCCATGGAAGCGGATATGATCAAACTGGATCTGCTTCTCACTAAAGATAATGAAGTCATAGTCTTCTCCTCCCTCTATCTGGAAGACGGCAGCAATGTTGCTGAAGTATTTCCCGACAGAGCAAGGGAAGATGGACATTTTTACGTTCTTGATTTTACAATCGATGAAATTCGACAGTTGGAAGTTCGTGATCCGGACAGTCGCATCTCTGCCGCACTCCTGCCCCGTTTCACGATCTCCACATTCGAAGAACAGCTTTCCCTTATTCAGAGTCTCGAACAGAGCTTACACAGATCCATTCATATTGGCATTGAACTCAAAAAAATATGGTTCCACCGCAAAGAAGAGCGAGACCTCACACTCTCTGTTCTCTCTATCCTGCAGCAGTATGGCTATGCGAAACAGGCAGAAAAAGTCTTCCTCTTCAGTTACGATGTGGATGAACTACAGCGTATTGGAAAAAAGCTTCTCCCCGAAAAACAGATGACCATCAATCTGGTACAGCTTATCGACATCCCGGAAGGGACTGAGAATATGGTGGAGGAATGGGGAAAATACCACAGCTACAATTATGACTGGATTTTCAGCAACACCGGGCTACACACCCTCGCCGCTTCTGTAACTGCCATTGCCTTGCCTAAATATATGCTTGTGGACGCCAAAGGAACACTGAAGCTTGAGAGTTTTGTTACAAACGCACAAAAGCTGGGTACCATGATTTTCACCTTCCCGGTGCAGGACGACAAACAAACACGGGTTCCGTTTGTACGCAGTTTCACAGAAGAGCTGGAATTCTTTTACTTTACCGTGGGAGTCGATGGCATCCTCACCGATTTCTGCAAAGATGCCAGCGACTTTCTAAATCAACGAATTGAACCCCGAACGCTCCCCCCCACGGAAGATCCACTCGTGCCAACAAACGACCGGAAAGCGATTGACCCACTCCAGCTGACCACTCCTTTTCCATCTGAAATGGGGAATTAAGACCATGGCTATATTTATCAATAATGAAACAAAAGTTCTGGTACAGGGCATCACCGGAAAAGAGGGTCGATTCCATACAGGCCAGTGCAAAACTTACGGAACAAACATTGTGGGCGGAGTAACGCCCGGGAAAGGTGGCCAGGAAGTCGATGGTATCCCTGTCTTTAACTCTGTTGCCGAGGCCTGCAAGAAAACAGGCGCTGATGCTACAATGATCGTGGTACCACCACCCTTTGCAGCAGAGGCCATCCTGGAGGCCGTGGACGCTGAGATTGATATTATTGTCTGCATCACAGAAGGTATTCCTGTGCAGGACATGCTGCGCGTTAAAAATGGCATGGCTGGCAGAAAAAGTCGTCTTATCGGGCCCAACTGCCCCGGCATTATAACTCCGGGAGCCTGTAAGATCGGCATTATGCCAGGCCCCATTCACACCCCCGGTGGTCCGGTCGGTGTTGTCTCCCGTTCTGGAACCCTTACCTATGAAGTGGTTCACCAGCTCACCGCACAGGGACTGGGACAAACAACCTGCCTGGGTATTGGCGGGGACCCCATCAACGGCACCAATTTCATTGATTGCCTTGCCGCCTTTCAGGAAGATCCTGAAACGAAAGCTGTGGTTATGGTTGGTGAGATTGGCGGCAGCGCCGAAGAAGAGGCTGCAGCATGGATATCAGCCAACATGGACAAACCGGTAGTTGGCTTTATAGCAGGGCTCACCGCACCTCCCGGCAGAACCATGGGACATGCCGGCGCCATTGTCAGTAATGGCCAGGGCACTGCGGAAGCAAAACTTGCAGCCTTCCGTGAGAATGGGATTGTTGTTTGTGAGTCCCTTGGTGATTTAGGGAAAATTTGTAAATCTACTTTTGGCTAAATATTCATAATTAAAATGATTGAACATCGAACATCGAACATTCAACATCGAACATCGAATAAAAAGACGAGTGGTGTTGTCTTTCATTCGATGTTGGACGTTCAGGTAAGCGAGCTTGCGAGACTCCGTGTTGAATGTTGGACGTTCGTCTTTTAAAATCTTAAAAAAAATACTATGACCACCCCATACAGAGTACTAATCGGCAAACCCGGCCTTGACGGCCATGATCGTGGTGCCAAATTCATCGCCCGTGCCCTGCGTGACGAGGGCTTTGAAGTCATCTATACAGGTATTAGAAGAACTGCGGCAGAAATTGCCGCCACTGCCATCCAGGAAGATGTGGACGTGGTGGGTTTATCTTCCCTGTCCGGTGCCCATTTACGACTTTTCCCGGAAGTTATCAGGGAACTGGAAGCCAGAGGAGGAGGGGACATCCCTGTTCTTGGTGGCGGCGTTATTCCAGACGAAGACAAGGAGCAGTTACTTGCTGCCGGACTGCGCGCCATATTCACTCCCGGCACGCCCGCGGCAACCATTATCGAGTCTTTCCGCGATGCCTGCAGCCAGCAGTAAAGAGTTGCTGAAAGGTCTTGCCGGCAAAGACCCGCGAGCCATTGGCAAGGCCATCTCCATGGTGGAAAACAACGCTGATGGAGCTGCTGACATCCTGGCTGGACTTGACAGGGAACGTATAGAAAACGCCCTTGTTCTGGGCCTCACCGGTCCTCCGGGAGCCGGCAAATCGACCCTCACCTCCAGCCTGATCCGCGCACTGCGAAAGCATAAAAAACGTGTGGGCATTATCGCTGTTGATCCCTCTTCTCCCATTAGTGGGGGTGCTGTCCTTGGTGATCGCATACGAATGATGGAACATGCACTGGATCGGGACGTGATTGTGCGTTCCATGGCCACTCGCGGCAGGCTGGGCGGAATCTGTGCCTCTGCCGGTGCTGCTGTTCGGGTAATGGCTGCTTCCGGCTGTGATGTTATCCTGATTGAAACCGTGGGAGTCGGGCAGTCAGAAATGGATATTGTCCGCCTGGCCGATATTACCCTTATGGTGCTTGCCCCCGGTTTTGGGGATGATATCCAGGCCATGAAGGCCGGACTCCTTGAAGTTGCAGATTTTCTGGTGGTTAATAAATCTGATCTCGGCGGTGCTGAAGCCCTGTGCATGGATATGAAGCAGATTTTTGCGGAGAAGGAAGAGGAGAGCAATATCCCGCGGGTACTGCAGACCATTGCCTCTGAAAACAAAGGCATTACAGATCTTCTTGCCTCCATCAATGCCTTTGCAGATTATCTGCAAACACACAACATTAAAAAACAGCGACGCGTCAAAGCCATGGAAAGTGAAACACTGGACTGGGTCTTTGAAATGCTGCGCCCCCGTTTCAGCAGACAATTACAGACACAAACAGAGCAGCAGCAGACAGACCCCCGTGTTCGGGCAAAACAACTGATAGACGAAACTTTCAAGAGATAGCAAAGATGAGCAATCAAAAGAAATTCAACGACTGGCAGGAAAACGAGCTGGCCTTCAGCCTGAACCGCTTCCCCGAGCGAAAGGAAGAGTTCGACCTCCATGGCGGGGCGGAAGTACCACGCCTTGCCCTGCCGGATAAAATGGACGACAACTACGCAGAGCACCTTGGCTTTCCAGGGCAGTATCCCTTTACCCGTGGGGTACAGCCGACCATGTACCGTGGGCGATTCTGGACCATGCGTCAATATGCCGGCTTTTCCAGTGCCGCTGAATCCAACAAACGCTATCGCTACCTTCTCGACCAGGGAACCACAGGCCTCTCCGTTGCCTTCGACCTCCCTACCCAGATTGGCTATGATTCCGATGACGCCATGTCCCTTGGAGAAGTAGGAAAAGTTGGGGTGGCCATCGATACCCTGGCCGACATGGAGACGCTCTTTGCAGATATTCCCCTTGGCAAAATTTCCACCTCCATGACCATCAACTCCCCGGCCATTGTCCTGCTGGCCATGTATATTGTGGTGGCAGAGAAACAGGGCGTTCCCGCTGATAAACTCCGGGGTACCATCCAAAATGATGTTTTAAAAGAGTATGTGGCCAGGGGAACCTATATCTTTCCCCCACGCCCGTCTCTTGGGCTTATCACCGATATCTTCCAGTGGTGCAGCACCAACGCCCCGCTGTTTAATACCATCTCCATTTCCGGTTATCATATTCGCGAGGCTGGATCCACCGCTGCCCAGGAGGTAGCTTTCACCCTGGCAAATGGGATAACATATGTCCAAACGGCCCTGGACGCCGGACTTGAAATCGATCATTTTGCCAGACGACTTGCCTTTTTCTTTAATGCCTCATCCAATCTTCTGGAAGAAGTAGCCAAATTCAGGGCCGCACGCAGACTCTGGGCACGCATTATGAAAAATCGTTTTGAGGCACAACAGCCAGCGTCCATGATGATGCGTTTTCATACCCAGACCGCAGGCAGCTCTCTTGCCGCCCAGCAAATTGATAATAATATTGTGCGCGTCACCCTGCAGGCCCTGTCCGCAGTGCTGGGTGGCACCCAGAGCCTGCACACAAACTCCCGGGATGAGGCATTATCTCTGCCCACAGAAGACTCCGTTCGTACAGCACTCAGGACCCAGCAGATCATTGCCCATGAAATAGGAGTTGCTGATACAGTTGACCCTTTTGCCGGTTCTTATTATATGGAACAACTTACTGATGCAATTGAACTGGCGTCGGAAGAACTGATTGCCAAAATTGATGACTCAGGCGGTGTTGTTTCCTGCATTGAGAACGGTTTTATTAAGAGCCAGATTGAACAGTCAGCCTACGATTATCAGAAGGAAATCGAATCAGGCGAGCGTGTTATCGTTGGTGTCAATAAGTTCCAGATTGAGGAGCAGGAAAAACCGGAGCTTCTGCAAGTTGACCCACGGATTGAAGAATCTCAGGTTGCCGGATTGCAGGACGTCCGAGCGCAAAGGGATCAGGGAAAAGTTGACAGAAGGCTGAAAGCGCTGAAACAGGCGGCAGATGCAGGTGAAAATTTGATGAACCCTATTCTTGATGCCGTACGTGCTTATGGAAGTCTTGGAGAAATATGTTCTGTGCTGCGCTCTGTGTTTGGAGAATACAGAGATTAACTATCTGTGATATCTGAGTAGAAACTTGTGTCATATTGAGTACGGATTTATGGACTGCTCTCTTCCGCTTTGACAGTAACTTTCTTGATTTTCAAATTTTTCTGTATCTGCTTTGTATCATGCGAACTTCTCGCAAGGACTGATACAAAGCAGATACAGAAAAATTAAGAAAATACTACGAAACTTACTGGATGACGCATCAGAAAGCAGTCCACAAATCCTTTTGCAGACTTACAACCCGCATTGCTGATTAGATTAAATATAGCAAACGTGTAAAAAGTAAAACTTGGATGGCTAAGTAAAAAACTTCATAATCGAGGAACGTACATTTGATGGAGTGAGGCGTACTTAAGTACGTCGCAGCGACAGCAAATTTACAGTGACGAAGAAGATG